>JABFSP010000300.1 GCA_013140565.1 Ignavibacteria bacterium | reverse complement strand
AGTTTGAATTGTTACGTAAGAGTTCTAAAGTTTAAAACGGAAATATTTGTTCTGCTGAAAAAGCCTGCAGAATTAATGTTTCCGTTTTATCTTGCTACTGTGCTGATGAGTTTCTGAACTGTTCCATAAAGTGACCATACGTACTGTACATTATAGAATAAAATATAAAGTATAACTATTGTAACCTGGAACATAGAGATGATAAAATTTACTGCTTTCATATTGATTCCCCTTTTATACTAACTGTTTTCAACTACTCAAATTTAGGGGTTTCAGCTACTTATTTCAATACCCCTTATTCGGGATATTGAAATAGCAAGTTAAATATTCAATGTTTTATTGTAATTTTTAAACAAAATCATCGAATGTTCTACCGTATAATGGGTAGTATTTTAGTATATAAAAAAACGCCGATATTGCTATCGGCGTGTTACTTTATCAATTTGATGCTTCAATAGAAAGCTGAATCAAATTCAAATATTATTTAGTTAAGATCATCTTCATCGTTTTCGTGATCTCCATTGAGCCTGAATTTACCCTTAATACATAGAAGTAAATTCCGCTTGCAAGATTTGAAGCATTGAAGTTAACTGAATATGAACCGGCATTCTGGAAAGAATTAACAAGTGTCCTTATTTCTCTGCCTGTCATATCGAAAACTTTGATGCTTACGTTTGCATTATCAGTAACATTGTAGCTGATAACTGTTGAAGGATTGAACGGGTTAGGATAGTTCTGGCTGATGCTAACAGGTTCAATAACATTCTTTGATGCTGAAGGAGGAACAATACTGGTTGACCATGATATTCCGCCATCTGTTGTGTATAATTCTGTGTTTGCTCCTCCGGTTGAAATTCCGAATGAAAGGCTGCCAAAATTCACAGAGTAAAGATCAACTTCTGCTGTAGTAATTATTGTTGTCCATGTGTCGCCTGCATCTTCAGATCTTACCAATGTACCATTTTCGCTGGTTCCGATAACAACTGTAGCAGAAACAAATTTTACATCAAAGATCTTTGTAATAACACCGGAAGTTGCTGTTACCCATGTTGCGCCATTATCGGTTGATTTCAGTATTGTACCGTTATCGCCTGCGCAAATTACATTGTTACCCACAAAAGCTGCTGTTAAAAGATTTTCAGTCGTGCCTGATGCTGATGCAGTCCATTCTATGTTGTCAGTTGAAACAAAAATTGTTCCACCATTGCCAACTACAACTGAACTGACTCTAACTTCCATCATACTCGGTCCAATAGTAGCTATCTCATTCAGATTTTCTGTTGTATTGATAGTTACAGGGGTCCATGTTACACCATAATCAGCTGATTTTAGTAATGTGGCACTATCTCCGCAAACAAGAATATTGTTTGGTGAATAGATCACTACATCGTTCAAATGCTGAATAGTTCCGCTTGTCATCTGCAGCCATGTTGTACCGTTATCAACTGATTTCAGTATAACGCCGTTTTCACCAACTGCCAACTGCATATTTGTTACTTCGCCGTCATCGTTTACGTAATTTACGAAATCATTGCTGTTAAGAACGTTTGTTATGCCGCTTGTCTGGGTTGTCCAGTTCAGGCCGCCGTCTTCAGTTCTTGAAATTAAGCCATCCTGGCCTACAAGTGTTGCAGTTGTTACACTTTCGAACTTGATGCTGTTTTGGTCCAGCAGAGTCTGCGAAAATATTTTAACTGCGGATAAGATGAAGAATAAAGCGATTAAAGTTACAAGAGTTTTGTTGAGTTTCATTTTTTGCCTCTTTCATACAGGGTTAAATTATTGAATTATTTTTAAAGCTATTAGCTATCTGTTTTGATAGTCTAAAAATTATGTTTGTCAGAAATCCGGATTATGTTTGTAAGTGTTTATCATTTATCTCTTCCAAACATAACTCATTAATTAGCATATCTCAATAGCTATATTCGTTAGATTGTGTGGAAATGTTAGAAAGTAATGAAAATAGAAAAGCCGCCTTTAATAGCGGCTTTTAAAGCTCAAATTTCAACTATTACTATTTCGCCAATATCATCTTTACTGTTTTTGTGAAAGTACCGGCTTTTATATTATAAAAGTATACTCCGCTGGAAAGAGCAGAAGCATCAAAATCTATTGTGTGAGTACCTGCGGTCATAAAAGAATTCACCAATAACGCAACTTCTCTGCCTGTGATATCATAGACCTGTAATGTTACTTTTGAATCTGCAGGAAGGCTGAAATCTATCTTTGTAGAAGGATTAAACGGATTAGGATAGTTCTGTGAAACAGAATACTCAGCCGGGATGCTGCTAAAATGGCTTGATTTCTCATCGGTTTTGCCTTCAATGATGCTTGCATTCAATGTAGTTGTTTTGGTTCCGTGAAACGGATTGCCAAATTCGGGGTTGTAACTGAATTCAAAACCGTTGGTAATGATCTCGTAACGGTTCACAACAAGCGGACAGTTAATTGCCAAATTTCTCTGGAGAGAAATTGTATTGCAGAGTTCAAACGAATTCAAATTCACAGGTATAAGAAGCACTCCGCTGCCTGAAATAGTCTGTAGTGATGTTCCTGTCATTTTCACATTCAGCTTACTGCTTGCAGCGTCTGAAAAATTGAAGGAGCCTTCTGAACTGATATTTCCGCGTATATTTATTGTTGGTATATAATTTACATTATTGTTTTTAATAATAAGAGTTCCGCCGTTTTTGACAATAATGTTGGTAACACTTAGGTCCGCTGTAAATGATTCTGCAATGTTAACGTATGAACCCTGTTCAACAGTAAGATCTGCTAAGCTTCTGCCTGAAAGACTTAAAGTACTTATGTTTGTAACAAGCAGGATGCTTGAGTTTTCGAACAATACTTTCGAATTGGGTGCTGCAAGACCAAATGGGTTTGTAGCCGCAGGGTGATTGATCTTCATATTAGAACCGCTTTCAAATACAACTGCATTTGAGATTCCAACTGTATTGAAGATACTGCCCGGGCAAAGCTGGGAAAAAGTTGAACCTGATTTGAACCTTATTGCCATTGGATCTGCGGCATTTAGATAATGCGCTATGGCGCCTTCCATGCTCATATTGCCGCTTATTGATGCAGTTGCACCTGTTCCAACGAAAAAGTTCAATGAAGGATCATTGCCGAATATCTTCAGGCTTGAACCGCTTTCAACAACCAGGTCTTCACCTGAAACTCCTTTTATTGTGAGTAACTTTGCATTTCCTGATGCCGGTGCCATTGTCAGGTTAGTATTGTTCTTTACAATAAGCTGACCTACAGTAACCTGGTAAACATTGGTAACATTCACGTTGCCGGAGTTTTCAAATACCAGAATATCCGTAACCAAACCAATTTGACGAAAAGGTGTCCAGTTGCCGCCAGTAGAAAAACTGGAATTAACGGAGCCGTTCCATGTATATACGGTCTGCGATAAAGAAATATTACCGGAAATTAAAATGAAAAGTATTAATGAAAAGAGTTTGAGTAATTTGTTCATTTGAAAAGATTAGTTGTTAAAAGTTTTTTAATCTTTTCTGCGTATTCCCTTGCTAATTGATATACAAATATAACATGTTTATTGCTCAAATAGCTAATAAAAACGGGTGTAATTGTGAAAATGGGCTCCAAACCTAAAAGCACATTGTTTTACGGTATAAATCTACTAATTGATATAGGGTAGGAGCATTGTAGGAAGTGCTTTTCATTGAACATAATGAAAAACGCCGCTTTTAATGGCGGCGTTAGCAGTAACAATACGAAGGAGAAACAAAAATAGTAATAGTTTTACGTTTAACTGGCTTTTTTACTTTGCCAGTATCATTTTATTTGACTTAATAAAGATATCATTTCCGTTTTTTGCCGTAATTCTGTAAAAATATATTCCTGATGAAAGAGCAATTCCGTTAAAATCTCTCTTATAATTACCCGCTTTTTGGAGCCCATCACTGAGTACCATAATTTCTTTTCCGCTTACATCATACACTTTTAGTGTTACTATGCTCTCCACAGGGATAGCATACTCAATGGTAGTTTCCGGATTGAACGGGTTGGGGTAGTTTTGCCCTAAAGAAAAAACAACCGGCAGCGGCTCAGGTATTAATTTAGCCTGTATAACAGGCCGGCTATTATCAGGCACAGGTTCTTCTTTACTCTTACGGTAATTGTTGTTCTGAATTATTACCCCCGGCGGTAACGAAAACGGGGATATAAAATTCCCGAAAATTGTAAAAGTATGTTGAGTGCAATTCAGATTCCCGTTGTTATGTATTACATTGCAGTTGACCGAAAGATCTCTATTCAAATTCACATTGTTTGAAATTACCATTTTATTCAGGCTGGAATTAAACTCTGCAGTACCTGAACCGGATATTTTCTGCAGCTGTGTTCCTTCTATCGAAATGTTTATATTACTTGTAGTGTTTTCCGGGAAAACCAGATTGCCATTTGCTATAAGATCACCCCTTAGTTTTATATATGGCACCGGATTTGCATAATTCAGATTATTGATAGTTAAAGATGCTGCAGGGTTTATAATTAAGTCCTTTATGTAACAATCGCTTATTATGATCTCATTCAAATTCATAATGCAGTTAATTTCAAGAATAGAATAATTTCTGCCGCTTAAACGCAGGGCCGTGCTTCCCGGCGCACTCATAATGAATTTACTGCCCTCATCAAGAACCATTTTAGAGTATGGCGACTCCATCGCGAAAGGACTTAGTGCGGCACTGTTCTGTATCTCGATCGCAGATCCGCTTTCAAATACTACAGAATTTGGGGCCCCTGTAGAGTTAAAAACATTGCCCGGGCATTTCTGAATAAGTTTTGATCCCGGCTTAAAATATATTGAATATGGGTCATTGGAGTTAAAGCTGTTGTGCATTTGACCTTCAAGTACAAATGTACCGTAAATTTCAGCTTTTGCGTTTTGTTTTAATAAGATACTCAGACTTGGGTCCGATGCGTTAATTCTGAATGATGAGCCGTTTTCAATGTATACATTACTGTTGTTGGGGTTATACATAGGATCTGTGTTTACTTTCAGGTCACCCATTCCGCTGGCCGGCGGATTATTATATTCTGAATATTTTAGAGTTGCTAAGTCAGTTTTTTTAGTTTCTTCAGTAATTCCATACTCTTTGTATTTTAAGGTGGCAATATCCTTAACTTTTTCTTCAATATTGTATTCATTGTACTTCAGGTCTGCTATTACTCTCTCATTTCTGCCATTGGGTGCGTCACTTAGCTCGCCTTCTATAAAAATTATTCTGGCATTGCCCGAACCGGGTATAAATGTGACATTTGTGTTATCCCTGATTACCATCTGGGCAAATGTTATCTGGTTTAAGCCGCTAATTGTAATGTTCTGACCGTTGTTGAAAACTAACCTGTCGGTAGCGCGTCCTATCTGCCTGTAGGGTGACCAGTTGCCTCCGTTTGAAAAACTTGAGTTCACACTTCCAACCCATATGTATGTTGTTTGACTTATTATAAGGGAGTTCAAGAAAACAAGTAATATTAATCCTGTGAATATAATATTGCTTAAGAATATCTTTTTCATGTTAACCGGATTTTTAATACCGCCGGATAAATTTCCGGCGGTTTAATTTATCATTAACTAAATGTAACTTATATTATTACTTTGTAAGGATCATCTTATTTACTTTTGTGATACTGGTAGAACCGTTTACAACATTCAGTCTGTAGAAGTACACTCCGCTTGATAAATTGGAAGCATTGAACTGAACTGTATGATTTCCTTCTGTCTGAAAACCGTTAAAGAGCGATGCAACTTCTTTTCCTGCAATATCGTAAACCTTTACTGATACATTTGCGCTGAAAGGTAGTTCATAATTTATGACTGTTGAAGGGTTGAATGGATTTGGATAGTTTTGTTTAAGATCAACTAAACTGTGCTTGCTGCCTGTGAATCCAGCCAGCAGGTTTGGTGCCTGGTCTGACCAACTCTGTCCGCCATCAACCGTGTAAATTTCTCTTCCTTCATTTCCAACAGAAATACCTATATTTGCGTCGTAGAATGATACTGATTGAAAATCATAATTTTCTGAACCCGGAGCAGTAACTGCCGGCTGCCATGAGTATCCGCCATCTTCTGTTCTTAAAATTAAACCGTTTGTACCGGTTACAACTCCCGTATTTATATCAAAAAACACTACATCTTTAATATCTGACTCATACATCAATCCGTTTGGTCCGTACCATGTATTTCCGCCGTCATTGCTTAGGAAAATAGTTCCGCCATCTCCCACAACGCATATATTATTTTCATCAATTACTTCAATTGCGTTAAAGTTACGGTTTGTAAAGCTTGTATTCAATGGCTCCCAAGTCATTCCTCCGTCAGTTGTTTTAAGGACTTCGGCCAATTCACCTGCAATAAATCCAACTGATGAAGAAATAAACTCAACATCGTTTAATTTCTTCGTTGAAGTGTAAGAAGTAGTTGACCAGTTAACACCCCCATCAATGGAAAAGTAGATTGTTCCGCTATCACCGCAAACAACTGCGCTTGAGCCAAACAAATCAATGTCATTAAAGTTGTTAAGTGTACCTGGTAAAATTATATCCCATGTGCCGCCAAAATCAACTGATCTTAAAATTACGCCGTTTTCTCCGGCTGCCAGGGATATACCATCTTTTATTGATGTTCCGTGAAGAACATTTGTGATGTTTGTAGTTTGTTCAACCCAGTTAACACCGTTATTGGTAGTTCTCATAATCAATCCATCTTCACCAACTATAGAAACTGTTGATGGATTTTCAAATTTTACAGCATATTCGTTTACAAGCGGATTCTGTGAAAGAACTGCTGTTGTGAGAAGTAATAAAAAGAATATTGTTGATCTTAAAGTAAGTGTTAACATTTTTGTATCCTCCGTTTAGGGTTTTGTTAATAAAGAGTTATCGTTCCTGCTTTTTGAAATCTATTTTTTCTTCTTGATTAATGTATCATAGGGAAATCTTAATACACAAAGTTAACTGAAAAGGGTTAGTAACGCAATAACGGAAATCGTTAATGTTTGATAAAAAAGCCGGCTGAAATAATCAACCGGCTTTGCTTCTTAATACATAGTTCTATTTTACCAGTACCATTTTCATAGTTTTGGTAAACACTAAATTTTCAGAACTACCGTTAATCCTGTAGAAATAAATTCCCGAAGCAAGTCCGGATCCATCAAAAGTCACAGAATAGTAATCCGCGGCTTGAAAGCCGTTTACAAGTTCTTTTACTGCTTTACCGGTCACATCAAAAACTGTGATATTAACAATTCCTGCAAAGGGGAGCTGGTAGTCGATCTTGCATACCGGATTTGAAGGATTAGGATAATTCTGGCTAAGTGAAAATTCATTTGGTTTAACTATTGTAACATATTCAGCATTGGCCGGAGTGAAATATTCAAAATTGCCGTTGTAATCAGTTTGTTTCAGTCGGTATTTATAACTGCCGGCCTTAAGGTTATTATCATTATAAGAATAATTTTTCGGTTCAGTTGTAGTTCCGTTTCCCTTAACAAAAGCTATCTTCAGCCAGCCATCGGTTGTAGTGCCTGAAATATTGCTGCGCTCGATTTCAAACCCTGAATTATTCAGCTCACTGGTTGTGCTCCAGCTAAGTGCAGCTGACCTGTCATTACCGTATAAATTAAATGAACCCATAGTAACAGGCAGGGGAGTGCCTGCCAGATCATTGTGATAATCAAACTCATCAAGGAAAATGTTAGCTGCATTCCCTGTGCTGTTTTCACCATAAAACATCCATGAATCTATGTTTGCATCATTACTCAACAATGCTTTTGCGAGGTCATCACCAACTAAAATTCCGTTTACCCAAAGGTCCCATTTGTTTGCAGCAACATTCTGAGTAGTTCCATATACGTATGTAAGCGTTCCCGCAGTGTTATTCCCATATATCTCGACTATAAAATCCTGTGCTTGTTGAAACGGTGTACCTGTAATCCCTGACGTTAACCATGAAGATCCGCTTCTGAAACTTGTTGTAATAGCACCTGATGAGCCAAAAACAAATCTTAATCCAGTGAATATTTGAGCTCCGTTGAACTGAGCGTTATCATAAAAGCAACCGCCTAAACCAGCGAAAAAGTAAAAATTACCTGTTCCGGCAGTGTTTGAACCGTTTGATGAACCTAATCTGACTTTGAAGCGTATTGTAAAAGATTTTCCCGGAGAATATTTATAAACAGAAAATTTATTAACTGATGTTGATGTTGGCGCAACTATCCTTAAGTAGCTTCCAGTTCCAAATGGAATCTCCTGGTTCTCTAAATTAAAGGACCCTCCAGCTGAACCCATTCTAATCCTGATAGAATCTGTTGGCGGAGAAGGCAGAAATGCATAACTAACTCCACTTGCTGTCGAGTAACTTCCCGTTCCTGTCCCAAAATCATAATGCCAGGGTTGGGAGGAAGTTTTTTGTAAATTAATAATTAATAATAGTATAATAAGCGTGAAAGTCTTTGACATAGTATTCCCGTAATATAAGTTAATTTGTATATCTCAAAATTAACAATGCTATGTTAAAGAAGTATTAGAAAAATTTTTGCATTTCTAAGTCCTATTACTAACTGAATTGTTTATGCTGGTTTACGATAATTCAGCGGGTAAATTTTTGGGCAAATGTAAAAAAAGACCGGGTTTTACGCCCGGTCTTCAACGTTTCTCTCTTTCACAAAGCCACTACTTGAGTAGCCTTAGAAACAAGGTTGTGAAATAATCCCGAGCATTCGAGATTACTTCACTAATATCATCTTTAATGTTTTCGTGAATTTCTGATTATCGCCTTCGGCAATTATCCTGTAAAAATAAGTACCGGAAGCAATGTTAGTTCCGTCAAATTCCACTGTATAAAAATCAGCCTGTTTGAATTCATTTATAAGTGAAGCTACTTCTTTACCTAGAATATCATAAACCTTTATGGTCACTTTTCCGTCAAACGGCATCGAAAAATCTATCTTGGAATTTGGGTTTGAAGGATTCGGGTAATTCTGGCTCACATCAAATGAACCAGGTTTACCAATTATCACATCCAGGTTATTTGCAGGGGAATGAAATTCGTAATTACCATTATAGTCAATCTGTTTTAGCCTATACTGGTATGCACCACTGATAAGTTTTTTATCAGTATATGAATAGTTTATCCTATTGTTTGAATTTCCATTACCGTTTACAAATGTAACTTCTTTCCAAACGGAATATTGACCGTCCTGTGTTTTTATCCTTCTTTCAACTGCAAAGCCTTTATTGTTTATTTCTGATTCAGTTGTCCAGTTTAAAGCAATATCACGTTTATTAACCGAAAGATCAAAACTTGAAAGCACAACGGGAAGTGGGGCATTTTGGTCCTCTATGGCAAACAATGATGTAGATGGCCATGATTGTCCAATTGGAAGTGTAACTTCTATATAATTATTAACTGCATCAACTGACTGGGTAAAGTAATTCAGCCATTCGCTCCCGTTCCAGTAACTCAGTTTCAGGTCAGATTCAAGAATAGTTGCCATCTGGTCATCGTTGTAATAGAACCGGAATGTCAGAGGTTCAGTTTGCGGAACAAGATTATCAATTTCCCAGTAAACCCAGGGTGTATTTACAGCCATTGCGTCAGAGGTTCCACCTGAAGTACCGTTCTTTTTAGTCTTATTAACCGGGTTGTCATTTCCTTTTTTGTTATTGTTCTTTATAGTTTCATTGATCTTTACGGGATTGATCATTTTCAGCATTGTGTTGTTTGGAGTCTTGACGCCTGTAAATTGTCTTACCTGACCTGTAGTGCATGTACCGCCAAATACGTCTATCGCTCTTAATCCTCCATCAAAGTATGTAGTACCGCTGAATGAGCAAACGTTACCTGTTGCAAATGCTGAT
This sequence comes from Ignavibacteria bacterium, assembly GCA_013140565.1. GTDB lineage: Bacteria > Bacteroidota > Ignavibacteria > Tepidaquicellales > OLB5 > OLB5. The sequence goes on along the minus strand of JABFSP010000300.1, from coordinate 4,397 downwards.
ACCGAATACTGGTCGCACCCAACATCTACAGGTTTAACTGAAATGCTCTGTGAAACCGGTCTTGAATCTCCGTCATAGTCATCATTGTTGCCTGCGATAAAATTACCTCTGCCGCTCACACTCAGGTCAGCTGGCTGTATATGCAGATCAGTTGAAGATGTGAATAAAGGCAGTTTGCTGAATGACTGTACATCCAGACCTGTTGCAGTTCTCCATCCGGCTATCGTAGTCTGACCTGTTGTGACAATTCTGCCTATTTCTTTGGTGCCGTTGCCTGTAGGATTAGAATAGTAACAATTGTAACTGCTGGTTGTTAACTGTGATGCAGCACTCTGCACAAATATACTTGCGGCGCCCTGCCCGGTTGCTGAAAACAAACCAAGGTTGTTAACAATTATGTTATTCCTCAGGTCAACACCGGAGTTTGAAGTACCGATAAATACACCTATTGATAGCGCGCTTGTCTGGTTCAATGTATTTCCTGACATGAAAATTGAATTGTTGTAAATATTGATTCCGCTTTGAACTACACTTAAAAGTGCTATTCCAATCGGGTTATCAGTTGGTATACTCGTGTAGCTCCAGCCGTCACCTGTGAGATTGAATATCATATTATTCTTAACAGTAATATTGGCATTTACAACTGAGGGTGAAAGAACAATTCCCTGTCCGCCATAACCACTTGTACCGGTATAATTTAAAGCGCTGATCTTGTTTTTTTCAATAGTGGCGTTAATGCTTCCGCTAGCAACCCAAATACCTCTATCATCTTCACTTGAAGTGCCATTAAAATTTGCTATGGTGTTTTGGCTAAGAATTGAAGTATTCACACCCTGCATATAAAGTCCGCAATACCTGATGGCATTCGTACCGGATGTATTGAGACTGTTATTGTAACAGAATAGATTTGAACCATTTTGCGGTGAAGTCCCCCCAGTGGCATACACACCTACATATGCTCTTTCAATTAAGTTGTTCTGTATTGTGACAGTATTAAAGTAACCTGCGGAGCCTAATGTTGTTGCATCAGAAATAACGACCGCAGAAGAAGTATTAACACCATTGGTTACAATACAATTTTTTAAAGTAACATTTGTTATGGGTGTTGTACCTGTGGAGCCAAATAAAACTACACTTGGAGTTGTCACACTGTTATTTTGTATTGTCAGACTCCTGTCTGTACTTCCGGAATTGGAACCGTCAATGGTAACATAATTGCTCAAAACCCTAATGGTTGCATTCGCGCTGATATTACCGGGGATTGTAGAGCTAACACCAGTTTGGGGTTTTAACGTAACATTATTCAAAGAACTGATTCCACCAATATTATTGTTGAACTGTAGAGGGTAAGTTTCCCCTGCATAGTTAGCGTCAATTAACAGAAAAGTAACCGCGCCCGAAACGCCGCGTGTATTCAGATCGGCAAGGGCTGCTGTAATTGTTGCGTAATTACCAAGCATATCACCGCTAAAGCCGTTTTGGCTTGAACTTTTCTTGCCGTATGGAATATACATCGGACCATCGTATATTTTTCCATTTTCCTGAATTTCATAATAAGTTTCTTCAATCACTGTTTCTTTCATCGGTTTATTCAGTGATTCAACATCATAATGTTTTGTCGAATTTAATTCTGTACCGGGAACTTTTGTCTTATCAAATGTTCCCGATCCGTAATCTGATTCGTATGGAACCATTGCTTTTACTTTGCGTGTCCTGGCTACAAACTCTAAATTCTTCCCGCTCAGAACTTTCATCATACTTAAACCTATTGTGTAAGTCCCTGACAAAGGTCCGGCTATCAATCTGCTTCCTGAGGGTGCCTGAATGCCCGGAACCTGAACACCCATACTGCCTGAACCTGTCACTGAATTACATTCTGCATCAACAATGTTCCCCGGGGTTGCGCTTCCTGAAATATCATAGGTTACCCAGAAATAATTAGTACCCTGGGCAAGAGTTTGTGAACCGGAAACTGTAAATGTACCATTTGGACCGCTGAAAGTTGAACCGAATTGTGTTGTCGCTGAAAATGTGGAGCTGGTGCCGGTGTACCAAACTTTGGCATTTGTGATATCAGTGGCAGCATTTGTACTGCCATTTGTATTCAAGTCTAATGAAGTTAAATTTAACGGGTTTGTTGAACCTGACATCACAACCTGTATCCCGATTATCTCTGCGTTAGTATTACCCTGCCCCAATCCGTTCGTATTGTTCTGGGTTGTTGTACTGGAGACATAAGTCATACTTGCCAGCGGAGTGAAGGTTCCTTCGTCAGCACCAATATCCGGTGTAGTGGCATTTCTTGTATCACCATCAATATCGGTTGATACACCTGTTATCGGCGTGCCGCCTGATTCGATCCCTGTAGATATAGATGGATCTATATGCAAGTTGGTTGATGAAATGAACGGGGGATTCGTATTTATAGAAGCTAAATCCTGAGAAGGAGAATAAGCAGTTTGCCAGTTTGCCAAAGTAGTATAAACAGTTGTTACGCCTGTTCCTGTAGCCCCGGTTCGCATTTGTGTATTTGCCGGCGGAAAATAGTAAAGATTATTGTTCATACCGCCTGAACCCCATGAATACGGGGAAGTTGGGGTCTGTATACATAAAAATAACAGAGTTGCGGTGTTTGAATTTAAATCCATTGAGACAATATTGTTTTTAATTGTAACTGCAGTATCAGGGGCAGATGCTAAATGCTTACTTATACCAATGTTCGATGGACTAGTTGTAGCAGTAGTTGTTCCTGCGGGATCAATATCACCTGTCATTAGAATGGAATTGAAAACAATTTTATCACCGGGTCCGCCGCAATGGCCTATACCGACGCCCTGGTCCGGCGAAGTACCGTTAGACTTTACATTATAAATGATATTGTTAGAAATCAGATTGTTTGTTTTCGGACCACCGAGAGTTGTACCAACTAAAATACCGAGTGCGGAAAAGGTACGTTCATCAATTACATCGTGTATAATATTTCCTGAAACCGTATAATTCCCGGAGGTTAAAGTAGTAGTTGTTGTTGAGGTCCATGATTCCTGACCTATTGCTATTCCTACTCTATCAGCCCCTGCAGATGTGTTTGCAAAAGTTCCGCCTACATACTGTACAGTATTATTAATAACCTGCGAATTGTTATCCGCCTGCATGAAAATACCAACCTTGCCTATTTCATCCGTACCAAATGAAGATGGACCAATAATATTACTGGAAACAACAATGTTCTGGTTGTTGTTGGAAGTTAAGCCCCTGGTTACGATTCCATATCTGCATTTGATAATTCGGTTTTCAGTAAATGTATTATTATCGTTATCTTCACCATTTGAAGTAGTTGAAATTGTTGTTCCGGACATAATTATTCCATAAGTCGCATTTACAGATGTAACGGGGTTAGTGCCGCACAAAATTTCCAGATTCCTGATTGTATTATTTGTACATCCGGCTCCGGCGCCAACGCTGCTTAGCCATATTGCTGCTGTTGAAGCTCCGGTATTTGTATTCTGCACTGTTAAATTTCTTCCGGTTCCTATTATCCTTCCGTCAATGGTTACATTATCTGCGCCGTTCAACCTGATTATTGCCCCGACAATGCTTCCACTGATACTGTAAATTCCGGTTGGACTAATGTTTAATGAAGACCAGCTTCCGGTATTTAATGTTGCAGTTGCAGTTTCTACAGTATTGTTATCGATTGTGATTATGATGTTTGCGCCCGTTTGAGAGCCGCCGTTTATTGCAGTAAATGCTGCAGCAAGTGTGGCATATGTACCATTGCCGACAAGCGCTCCGCTCACATTAACATTCTGTGAATAAGTCGGATGAATAAAAACTGCAATCAATGCCGCGACTGCAAAAAGAGAGAATAGCTTTTTCATATAATTAATAGATTTATTTTAAAATCGTTAATATACATCCACAGCAAGGCAAAAGCCCCGCTGAGACAAAACTTAAAATATCGATGAAAAATGTATTAAATTGATGTTACCCCAGATGCTATTTACAAAACAAACTCCTTATTTTCAAGTGTTTTAGTCTGTTTTTATCAAAAATACCATAGAATAGCTATGATTACCCCGTGCACTTTAATTCATACTTTATATTCTGCCCTTAACATTCATATTTTTTTATTAATTAAAATTATTGCTTTTCAAAAGGATGTAAGAAATTTTGGTATACGTTTTGTCTTTGGTAGATAACGAATTCACGGTAGAAAACGTGTTTAAATGATTGAAGAGGTTTATCTTTAGATTTGTTTGGTGTAAATGGAAATTGGATTCTTGTGTAAGTAAGAAGCTATGTTTGAACTGCAAATAAATGAAGTTTGATTTCTATTGGGTCCGGGATGTGGGATTATTTTTTACTGCCCGAGAGCGATATAAGACTTCGTTAATAAG
>JABFSP010000173.1 GCA_013140565.1 Ignavibacteria bacterium | reverse complement strand
CATTTTTTCTTTGTATACGGTAACGGGTTCCATACATTTACATACCTGAGCAAGTGATTTCCTGTCTTCTGTGGGAATAAGGTCATACTTATCTTCACTACCCGAGCATACCCAGATATAAACGAAAACCAGGACAAATAATATCACACTTTTACGCACATTACCTCCACAGGCTTTTCAAACCCTTTAATTGATACTTTGCCAAGTGACTCAACCACCTGGCCGTTGGTCTTAATTTTACTTAAAAACTCCTTTGTAAAGAGGAACTGTGTACGGTACTCTTTGTTCATCTGTTCGAGTCTTGCGGCTGTAATGACAGTAGTTCCGGCAATGGAATACTGTTTACGGATATCATTGCCGATGTTTCCAGTAATAACCTCACCGGAATGAATCCCAATTCCAACCCTTGTTATAGGAATAACTCCGACTTCAGCCAGTACCTTTATTTTATTAATTATCTCAAGTCCCGCATTGAATGCATTTTGTTCATGGTTTGTGGATTGTAATGGAATCCCGAATGATGCCATGAACCCATCACCCATGAACTGGTTTACTAAACCCTTGTGTTTTGAAATAATCTCAATCAGCGGGTCAAAAATGTTATTCTGGAATTCAATGATTTCCTGCGGGTCCTTGGTTTCTGCGTAAGTACTGAAATTTCTTATATCAAGGAACATTATTGTTGCGTTAACCCGCTTAACATCAAGTTCATCTTTCCTTTGTATAAGTTCATCTACAATTTCGCGGGAAACCTGCTGTCCGAAAAGGTTTATAATTTTTTGTTTCTCTACAAGCTGCTTAAATGAATTCTGCACCCTGTTATTTATCTCAGTTGCTATCATCCCCGAAGCCGCGCCTGTGAACAGCATCATTACTGCCCTTACATAATATGATGCAATAGGCATGTGGGATTTTATATCATTTGCGGGAATTATGTAATTATAAATGTAGTATGTTAAAGCTGAATACTGCAGGGCTGCCATTATGCCGAGAAAAAAGCTCAGTTTGAAATTTAGCTGAAGCGAGGATATAGCAATAAGCAAAAAGTAAGTCAGGAAATAGGGCGCATCAAGATAAACAGCGCGTTCTTCAATTACAGTAAGCATGAACATTAATATGCCGGGAAAAATTATTTCAATAAGAGTGTGCGCTAGTTTTACGTGATCATTAATTGATAATTTATTCTTAATGTACCTTCTCAGCAGGAAAAGAAATATCAGCTCGTAGTTAAGAAAGAAGAATACCCAGATTATTATTGCATAGCCCGAGGTCTTAAATTTAAAGAATTTCTGCAGGTCAAGGAAATCGAGGTAATTATTCAGTATACTTACCACCATACCAATAGCCAGCAGGTAACAGATTATCTTTACTCTTTTATATTCGCTGAGAGTTTTTTCAAACTCAAATTCTTTTTTAAATGTAATATTGTTTATCAAACTGTTGTTTAATTAAGAATGGAATGATACTGAATTCAGTTTGTGAATTTACTGTTCATATATTTATCAATTTGAGGGTCATCCGGGTTCTTCAATATGTTTTCGACCCAGGAATTTCTTTCAAAATTATGAATAAGGGCATCCCATACGCATACATTCATGCCTGTTTCGGTTATATCTCTGTAGTCATAAGGGTTTTCTAATGTTGATATGAATGCATGTGTTCGTATCATATTTTCTCCCGCCCAGAAACTTATGACAATGAAATTGGAATCCATACCTTTATGCAGAATAATATAGCCCAATCCGTACAAAGCCGCTATATCAATAAACTTTGTAACGCACTTAACTGCAAAAGCCTTTGCGGTGTTTTCAATTTTTTTATCGGCGGGGGAGTTATTCTTATGGGTGATCTTATATATTTTGAATTTCCAGCTTTTATCTTCCCAAATTCCGCAGAATTCTACCCGCCTGTCTTCGTATTTTTCTTTTATGACCAATGGTGATATATTAATCTGCAAAAAGAATTCTCCTGTGATAATTTATCTGACCAACATGATATCCTAAATGCAACGCCAGTCTTACTAATGCATCATATATAGCCTGGTCTTCACCGTGTGAAGCCTCAGGAAAAGGTTCAATCAGATCATCATCGGTTAATGAATCAAGGATAGGTATAACTACGTTTGTTGTTGATTCTATATCTTCTAATATCTCTGCTTTTGATATACCCTTAGCCGAAAATTCGAGATCTCTATCCCGTACATATCCATTCTTCCCAATTACTGAACCAATGTTATGTTTCAAATTACCGCATAAATGTAAAGCAAGGTTGCCGGGTGAATTTTTAAGGTCACCTGTTAATTTCCAAAGGTCATTTTCGTTTTGGTAGAGTGAAATTTCTTTTTTGAGGCTCTCGAGGTACTTTTGGTACTGGGATGTGATGTATTTCATTTTTATTATTTAATTTAGTCAAACTATTTTAAGAAGCCAGAAAATATAAACCACTGCAAGAATGAACATTATGATCGTCATTATTAATCTGAATTTAAAGCCGGGGCGTAATTCCTGCTGAGCTTCATCTTTTAATTCCTGAGGCATATTAGTTGTTGTTTGATTTATTGAATTGTTCATGTTCTCCGCCTTCGGCATCATTATGCCAAATCCGGAGTTTTCAAGCTTTCCTAATCCCTTTGTGACCATTTCTTTCGCTTCAGGTGGCATTTGGTCAATGCTGCTGTACTGTTTACCGTTGTAGAAAAATGAATTAAAATTCGCAACCAGCGGTTTTTGGCTTCCAGTGGTATTCGAATTCAGCAGTCCTTCAACAAAATCGGGAATCCCGTTATTGTTCTCATCTTTGAACATAACCTTGAACTCATCGGGGATTTCATTCAGGCTGTTATATTCTTTACCGTTAAAATTTATTTTACTTTCAAATGACATATTGTGTTTGTTTAGCCTGCTTTTTTAATATTCGATTTCCACTCTTCATTATTTTCTGCGAAACCAACTACCTGCATCCATTTGTGATCGGGGAGGGTTTCAATTCTCATACCAAGCCGTTTGAGTACTGCCATTGATGGATTATTATACTTATGGGTGATGCCGACTATCCTTTGCAGTTTAAGTGTATCGAATCCGTATTTTATCAGACCCGATGCTGCTTCATGTGCAAATCCGCGGCACTGGTAGTGCGAAGATACTGCGAAAAATATTCCCACTTCCGGATAGTTTTGCTCTGTATCTGATGCGCCTGCTATGTAGCGGTAATATGGCACAAGTCCCAGCGGTGCAAGCACCGGCACAAATCCGCATGCGCCTATGAGCTGCAGGGAATCCTTCAAAACAATTGCATGGTCACCGTAAGGCGGATTGAGCAGCAACCGGTTTTGTTTATACCCCTGTATGGTCCATTCAAGCCACTGTTTCCGTTGGGCAATTGATGAGTCCTGTTCCTTTGAATCAATAAACTTAAGTTCAACATCCAGTATTCTGTATATTTCTCCCAGGTCAGCCGGTCGGAACTCCCTGATTATTAGTCTTTCGGTTACTATTGGTTTCATACTAAAATTTTAATTCTTGCAAATTACAAAATTATTTGGATAGTTTGTAGATAAGGATATATATAGTCATTGTCTGCCAAATCCCCTCCTCTGCTTGGAGCGAAGCGACGTTGCAGTCCCATGAGGTTAAAAATTGATTTTATGATGGGAGAACAATATTTATTTAAGGAATTAGTATCTAAAATCTTAACATATTTTTTCCCAAAAAATAATTACAAATATTGCTAACTTTGCAAAATGCTAAATTTCTTCAGCAAAAAATATCCCGCTGCAATGGCTGTGTTCCCTTTAGGTATCGGAATACTTATCAGCTATTATCTTAAATTTAATGTATCGTTTCTGCCTGACTGGCTTTTCCTTTCAATACTTGTTTCACTTGGAATGTTTATAGTTGTGCTTTATTCTCGTATCCCAAAAGGTGAGTTGTATCTTTTTCCATATTTATTTTTGTTAATACTTTTCGGAATATTTTCGTTCCAGTACAGGTATTACAAAACTGATCCGGATAACATTTCTGCAAAACTCAAACAATCTGAGGGTAACTCAATTATAACCGGAGTTGTCGCTGAACAGCCCGAAATAAAAGAGGATAGAATAAGGGTATTAGTTGAGCTGAATAGTCTTAATGATTCCGCAGCCAATGGATTTGTACTTGCATCCATATATAACAATAAATTTAAAGAAGATAAATCGGTAAATTTAACTTACGGCGATGTTGTTGAGCTAAAAGGTAAGATTGAACCGCTTCCGCCTGGGCGTAATCCGGGTGAATTTGATTACGGCAGGTATTTAAAGCTGCACGGAGTTGATGCTGTATTCAGCGCGTACGGATTTGAGAACATTACACTTTCCGGACAAGAACAGCAAAATCCGTTTCATAGCTATATTATAATTCCAGTTAAGCAGTATTCAATTAAAGTGGTCGATGAAAATGTAGGCGGTGAAGGAGGGGAGTACTTAAAAGGGCTGCTGCTTGGCGAGAGAAGCAATATCTCTAAGGAAATGAAGGAGAATTTCATCAATGCGGGAGTTGCTCATATTATCGCAGTATCGGGATTAAATGTAGTTTACGTTATGCTCATTATTTGGGGTATACTTTTATTCATCCCCGTTCGTCAGTCAATTAAAATATTTTTAACTATCGGCTGCCTTCTGTTTTATATGGATCTCACGGGCAATACTCCTTCAATTGTACGGGCTGTAATTATGGCTTCAATTTTCCTTATTGCACAATTGGCTGAAAGAAAACCCAACAACTATAATATAATATCATTTGCTGCGCTTGTAATATTATTTATCGATCCGCGGCAATTGTTTGATGCGGGATTTATACTTTCCTTTTCAGCACTGCTATCTATTGTTGTGATATATCCGATATTCAGCAGATGGATGAATTCAATTGCATGGTACAAAGAGCTGGATGGCAGTAAAAACATTGTAAAAGCGTTCAAAGCTGTGATTACACTCTTTCTAGGTACGCTTGCGGCGCAGGCAGGTACACTTCCGGTTACAGCCATTATGTTCAAAAAAATATCAATAGTATCACTGTTTTCAAACCTGTTCGCAATACCGCTATCAAATATATCGCTGGCTATCGGCTTCATTATGGTGCTTGTATCACCTTTTACCGGCTGGCTGGCATCGGTGTTTGGTGCTGTTAATTCCGCTCTGCTTTATGTTCAGATATTACTTATTGAATTCTGCGCTAAGCTTGATTTTGCATTTGTGCAAACATATTTTGTTGACTGGATGATGTTTGTTGTGTATTATGTAATGCTGGTGTTGCTTCTTACAGTTAAACAGGGTAATTATAAATTGCGAATAGCAGTAATTTTGCTTTTAGGTTTAAATTACGTTGTATGGAAAGATGTTTCCGGGATGACCGATGAAGCTGAAATAACATACCTGTATACCGGTTCAGCAAACAGTACGATGATAAAAATGCCAGGTGGCTCAACGGTTATGATAAATGCAGGTACCTCAAATGATAAGTATAACTCCGCGCAAAGAACAGTTATACCTTACCTGAAAGGCAGCGGTGTTGATAAGCTCGATCTGCTTGTGATTAACTCACTGGATAAAAACGAATTCCGAAACCTGCTCTACCTTGTGCAGAATTTTGAAATATCAAAAGTGATGATGCCTGTTCACTACAAAAGAATTGTAAATGAAAAGGGATTTGAGGGTAATTTCAGAAATACCAATGTTGAATTTGTAACAGGCTCAAAGATAGTAAATCGAAACGGGAATTTCAGATTGTTCATTTATTACGATAGCCTGCTGGCAGGAAGCTCAATGATGACACAGTTTTTGTATGGTGAGCAGTCGTTTGTATTTAACGATGCTATTACGCCTGAAGAAAATATTTTCAATACTGTATATTTAAATACACTTGATCTCAACATGCAGGGAATCAGAGTCACGGGTTCTGGTACATTTAATACAACTTCGGCGGCTATGATCACTGAAATAAACCCGGAGTATATTATTATTGGCGAAACCGTTACGGGGAGAAGAAAAGTAAGCCAAGAAATTTTTTCCGCTGCGTTGAATGAAACAGGTTATAATGTACTCGATGTGGGTAAATCCGGCGCGGTGATACTTAAAACAAACGGTGATTTTACGAGAAGGGTTGATTGGCGATGACAACTTATCCCCGCGAAAGCGGGGATCTCTTGCTTCATAACACTTAATATTCCTGCTTAGCAGAGACTCATGCAGACCCAATCAATACCAGCAATAAGCCTTGCTTAATCCTAACATAAAAATTTTTTCCCGCAGACTCATTCAGCGCTCCTTCCCGCACACCAAATTCAAGTGTGCCATTCATTAGCGGATATTTTAATCCAATTGTATTTACACCAACAGCCTTCGGCAGGGGAATGAGTGAAACAATATCCCCGGCATTGCACTCAAACTCTGCACTCTTACCTATCAGCTCTCCAATAAAACCATTTTCGTAAATTTTTATCTTAGCTTTCCGGTGGAATTTTTTTAGTATGCTAAAGTTATTCAGTGTATGGTCCAGCCGTTTACCTGAAAGTCCGATAATATTTATAACCCTGAAATTCTTCGAAAGGGCAAACATAATTGCTTTTTCAAGATCATTCCTGTTTTGGTCTGTTACTTTGTTTATGATTACTTTTTTCTTTAAAAAATACTTAAGGGTTTCGGGTTTAACGGAATCAAGATCGCCAATAATTACATTTGGTATAACACCCGCGGTTTTCAGAAAATCAGAAGCCCCGTCACAGGCAATTATTGTAATTGCCCTGAGGGGCTTATTAAATTTCGCAAATTGTGAAAGCTCTTTCTTAGTTAAGTGACCGTTACATACAATCAAACATTCTTTCATCTTTACCGTTTGACGTCTCACGTTTGACATCTCACATTAAGGAAGCATCACTGCGCCGGCAATTACAGTTGTCCATATTCCTGCTTTGTCGCCTTCGGCTGATTGAGTAATGTTGAATGTTTTATATATCTGTCCGCTGGCTTTATATACCTGCTCTCTTTCATCCCATGCCTGTTCAGGGTCAAACTCAATACCCAAAGTAGTAGCAAGCATCTGTGCCGCGATATCTTCGGCGTACTCACCTGAGATCTTCTCAGATTCACCGAACGGGTGATGCTCTGAAATATATCCGTACTGGTTGCCATCGCTTGGCAAAGCAACGCCTATTGATGATGCAATAAGCCTGTTGGCTTCGTTCGTGGAATTCCTTGCCATTACGCAGAAAGTTATCTGGCCCGGCTCCATTAGTTTAATGCCTTCTTCTTTTGAAAGCCTTTTGCAGCCTGCGGGGAAAATACTTGATACTGACACTAAATTGCATTTTTCAATGCCGGCCATACGCAGGGCAAGCTCAAATGACTGTAAATAATCTTTATGCCTTCCAACACCCTTGGTGAAAAAGATTTTAGTAGGTTTGAACAATTTCTTTTATTTCTCCAATTAAATAATTAAATAAAAACAGGTGAGTTATACAGCGCAAATATAATAAATAAAAACTAAATCCGTTATATAATAATTGTTAAATTTTAACTCTTAAAAACTTCCTTTTGCCGACCTTCAGCACAAAATCCTTTTCAGCTTTCACTACGTACTTCTCATCTATGATCTTTTCACCATCAATAGTAACCCCGCCCTGTTTTATGAGTCTTATTGCTTCAGACGAAGTTGCCGCCATATTATTTTCTTTAATGATCGTAACCAATTTCACTTCTTTAGCGTCAAGCTTAAATTCAGGTATGTCGTCGGGAATTTCCTTCTTCACAAATATCGTTTCAAATTCATTCTGCGCGTACTTTGCTGATTCTTCATCGTAATACTTCTTAACCAGCTCATATCCTAATCGAACCTTCAGGTTCCTAGGATTCGTTGCAGGATCATCAAGTTCACTCTTTACTTCCGCAAGTTCAGCATCATTTAACATTGTTCCTAACGAGTAATACTTGTATATCAGCTTATCGGGTATCGACATTGATTTGCCGAAAATATCTTTGGGTGAATCAGTAAAACAAATTGCATTGTTAAGCGATTTGCTCATCTTCTCAACACCGTCGGTGCCTTCAAGCAGCTCGCACGTTACTATGCACTGTGATTCCTGCCCGTATGCTTCCTGTATTGCCCTGCCAACCAGTAAATTGAATTTCTGGTCTGTGCCGCCGAGCTCAACATCACTTTGCACTGCAACGGAATCATATGCCTGGCTTAAAGGATATAACAGCTCATGCAGGCTGATCGGGGTTTTGCTTGCCATACGTTTTGTAAAATCATCGCGCTCAAGTATCTGCATAACGGTATACTTGCTGGAAAGCTTTATCACATCACTGAAAGTCATTTTATCCAGCCATTCGGAATTATACCTGATCTCAAGATCCTTCTCAAGCAGTATTCTTGAAGCCTGTTCGAAATATGTTTTACCGTTAATGCGGGTTTCTTCAAGTGTCAGTGCAGGTCGGGTTTTGCTTTTCCCCGAAGGGTCACCAATCATTGCGGTGAAATCACCAATGATAAGTACAGCCTTATGCCCCAGGTCCTGGAAATCACGCAGCTTTTGCAGCACTACGCCGTGTCCAATATGCAGGTCAGGACGCGATGGGTCGCACCCCAATTTAACCCTCAAAGGTTTGTTGTCCTTTATGGATCTTTCAATCTTCTTAGCAAGTTCATCTTCGGGAATAATTTCAACTGTATTCCTCTTAATATGATCTATCTGTTCTTTTACCGGTGGAAATGACATGTTTTTTCATTCCTGCGAAAGCGGGAATCTCTATTTAAAATTTATAAAATATTATGGAATGTAATCCAACATTTGTTTCCATAGAAAATTAGAATCTATATCTTAACTCTCTTTAATTGCCTCTGTACGTCCGCTTTTTTAATTGATTCGCGCTTATCATACTGCTTCTTGCCTTTTGCCAGGCCAAGCTCAACTTTAACAAACGGACCCGAAAAATATAGCTTAAGCGGTATTAAAGTCAGACTTCTATCTTTCAGCTTGTTTTCAAGCTTCTTAATCTCGCTTTTCTTCATCAAGAGCTTGCGGCTGCTTGTCGGCTCGTGATTTGTAAATGTACCCAGTTTGTAAATCGCAATATTGGCATTGTTAAGCCACACTTCATTTTTCTTCACACGGGCGTATGAATCAACAAGGCTTGCCTTGTGGTCACGCAGTGACTTCACTTCAGTCCCACTTAGTACAATACCTGTTTCGTATTTGTCCAGTATTTCAAAGTCATGGTAAGCCCTTTTATTTAAGGCAATTACAACCTCTTTTCGCGGCTTGGGGTTTATTGGCGTTCCGCCGGCAACCTTATTGCCTGTTGGCTTCTGTTTGACTGTTTTTTCCCTGTTGTTCATAGTAAATTGCAAAAATATTCAAAAAAGTAAGTAAAAACTATACTATAAACCAGTAAGTCGAAACGCTGTTTCGACTGCCGGATCAGAGATTCGGCTTACATGAACCTATGAAAATTAAAACATTTACCGTAAACCCGTTTTCTATGAACTGCTACATCTATTGGGATGAGAACACAAAAGAAGGTGTAATTATCGATCCCGGCGCTTATGAGGATTTCGAAAAAGAAGAGATCTTAAATTACATTAAATCAAACGGAATTGATATAAAACTCATATTGCTTACGCACGGACACATAGATCACATCATGGGCAACAAATGGGCTGTGGATGCATTTGGAGTGCCTGTGCTGATGCACAAGGATGACCTTCCTCTGATCGATAGGGCAATGGATCAGGCTGCGATGTTCGGCGTTCAGTTTCCAAAGCCGCCCGCGCCGGATAAATTTATAGATGAAAGAGATATTATCAAAGTCTCGGGGAATGAATTCAAGATTATTCACACTCCGGGTCACTCACCCGGCAGCATATGTTTTGTTGATGAAAAAGAGAAAGTAATTTTTGGGGGCGATACGGTTTTTCGCGGTTCCGTTGGGCGCACTGACCTTTGGATGGGTGATATGGATGTGCTGCTTGATTCCATTCAGAATAAGATATTCAAATATCCCGATGACTTTACGATCTACCCGGGTCACATGGAAGAAACTACGATTGGGGAAGAGAAGGAGTTTAATCCGTTTTTAGATTTTCCCTCGTGAACATCCATGCCCACCAAATTAGCAGTAATTGAATTGGCAGCCTTACAATCGAAATCCACAGATCAGGATTATTTTCACTAACATAATTTATCGTCATCTGAATATTTGCAGGGAAAACTGCAACAAGTAAAGCAATTATCAGCCAGGCAGATGTTCTGCGGGTCTTCTCCGGTATCAGCATAAAAGCAAAAAGGAGTTCAAAAGCTCCGCTGATATATATTAACTGTAAATGCCATGGCAAATACGGAGGCATGATTGGAAGGTAGAACGCTGGGTTAATAAAATGATTTAAACCGGCTGCAGTATAAAACAAAATCATAACCGCAAGCGATACTCGTTTCAGGATTTTCATAGAACAAATGTAAGGATAATAGTTTGCGTATACAAATTCACAAGGGTTTCATGCCCTAACACGCTTTTCTCTGCATGCGTAAATTGTAATTGGTATCATAAAGCTGCCCAGAAATACATAAAGCAAAATGAACGGGATATCGATCTGCTTTATCAGGCCTTCCGTATAAAACTTGTTGAACGAATATATTCCTAAAGGAATAAAGAATATAGCTCCTGTAACCACACCCGGATTGTAATACCTTGTTTTAAATGTTACAATAAAATGCATAATGCCGTTTAAAAAGAGGATTCCAATAATGGTCATAACTGCCAGGGGATTTGTTGAGAGGAAGATGAATACAAAAATATTCATTCCCCACCCAAAAATAACGTTGACCCAGAAAATGCCTTTATCAGTAAGTTTATTTCTGAAAAATCCTAATGGATTATATAACCCCGTATTGAAATAATCTTTAAAAGTGCCGGGGTAAACGTATTCTTCAAACTGGTGCAGCATCAGGAATGAAAGGTTCAGCAGTATATATTTATCAAGCAGTGCAATGCTGCTCTTTTGAAACAGGTAAACATACGCAAGTATCAGAAGTGAAAACAAAAATCCTGCTTTTGCCCAGTTCCTGTATATCAGGTTGACCATTAGAGAAAAATTATTTATTCTTTATGTTAAGGTTCTTTCCTTTATAAAATCCGGTATCAGTATCTTTCAATGATTTTGTCAAAAATACAATTTGCCCGGTGTGATATGAATAATGCTCAGTTACGTGTATTATTATCGCGATCCCACTCATCGTATATCCCTGTACTTCGTAATTAGCGGTTAACTGCTCTTCATTTAACTCATTGATAATTTTAACACAGTTATCGGTAACATGTTTCATTTTCTCAAGCAGCTCCGCTGCGGTATAGCCTTCCTTCGCTGAAAACTCCGAATCCCTGTTACGGTTATCTGCATTTTTCCCCAACGCCGAAATGATATACTGCGTCATATTGCCGCACAGATGCAATACCAGGTTGCCAATTGAGTTTGATGATACGTTGGGTCTTTGCCACAGCTCGATATCACTCAGCATATCAATACAGGTTTTTATCCTCGGGTAATTCAGGCTTAACCTGTAAGCCGATTGTTCTAAGAATTCTTTATATAGCATTTGCTGAAATTGTTTTAACACATTGCTGTTGCTTATGCAAAATACAAAAATGATAATTAAAAAAATATGAGTTGAATCACTAAATCAGTTAAATTTTTGTTAAGGGTACATAGGCTTTATGATGCTGTAATGAATTCACGTTACGCTCTGTTATGTAACTGTATCCTCCTGTAGCAAATCTACTTGCTTTCCTTCATACGTTCCGCTATTTCCTCCGCGGTTAGATCTTCTATATGCGTTGCAACCCACCATTGGTTTCCGGATGGATCGGTAAACCCGCAGTTACGGTCGCCGTAAAACTCGTTAGTCGGCTCACGCAGTGATTTGCCGCCGGCATCTATTCCGCGTTTATAAACTTCATCACAGTTTTCCACATACACATACATCATTGTTGATTGAGCAGGGAATCTTTCGCTTCCTTCGCTCAGCATAACAGCGGAATCCCTAATCTGTATTGAGGCATGCATTATCAAACCATTATCATCTTTGGATATATCCATAACCTTTGCGCCAAAAACTTTTTGGCAGAATTCTATAACCTTATCAGCCCCTGTGCAGTTAAGGAACGGGATAACATTGGAATAACCTTCGGGTATTGGTTTTACGCTCATGGTTTAAATTGTTTTATTCAGAAGTTGGTGTAAATGTACCTGAAATATTCTTTATGGCTGTTTCGCTATCCGAAGTGTAATCCTTTGCTTCAGTGATAAACCTCAGCATATAAACAAAATTATTCGGGGCTTCGGGCAGCTTTGTTCTGAAATAATAAATTGATTCATCAAATTTATTATCTTTATAATGAGCATTCTTCATATCATATTTACCGAAATCCTGCTCAGTGTATTCACCCGTTTTGGTTGGAATATTCAGCGAAATATCTTTTTCGAGATTGTAAATGAAATCATCAATATTCTTAACACTGCTTAATTTGAATGCAAGAAGCATTATTGTCATTTTTTTATCGGGACTCTCAAACGAATATGAAATTGCATCCTTATCAGTAGTCTCTTTCATATCCTTCATTTCCCAGCCCGCAGGCATCTTGAAAGTGAATTTAAACGTGAAATCATCAATGACTTTATCGCTGCCTTGTGAAAAAACTTTTGCTGAAAATACAAGTAATAATAATACCAGTACAAGTCTTGTTTTTGTGAACATTGAATTTTTTGATGTTAGATTAAGAAAAAACAATTAACGCGAGGGCAGCTTCTGTTTCATCGCCTGGTATTCATCGGTATATAGACCCTTGGTCGGATCAGGTTTTGGATTCAATTTACCAAGTTCTTTATTAACGAAACTTATCCTGTCATTTGGCAGCGGGTGGGTAGAAAGCAGCCTGTCAAGATCACCGGGAGTTGAGCCTTTCTTGCGCTGTTCTTCCTTAATTTTATCAAAGAAGAATGTAATGCCGCCCGGGTACCACTTTGTTGATTTTAAATACTGTATTGAATAATAATCCGCTTCAGTTTCATCATCACGTGAGTTCTTTAAAAAAGCGAGACCCACGAATAAATTTGCTGCAATTTCTGCCAGCAGGCTTGGGTTGCCGCCAAGTATAAATCCCAAAAGCATGCTTACTCCATAGTAAGCTGTTAAACGCTGAGTAACATGTCTGCGTTCGGCATGTGCTATTTCATGGCCAACAACTCCGGCCAACCCTGACTCGTTATCAAGGAATTTCATCAATCCGGTATAAACGTAAACAAATCCACCCGGCGTGCAGAATGCGTTAACGATAGTGTCATCTATTACCTGGAAATTGTATGGATAAATGCTTCGTTTAGTAATTTTGGGTGAATTCAGAATTTCTTTTCCCATGGAAGTAATGTAATCTTTCACTTCCTGGTGACCCTGCAGCAGGGGGAATTCCTTTGGGTTAGCTTTAATTTCTTTATCAAACTGTTCGCCAAGCTCTACGTCGTCTTTATCTGAAAAAATATTTGACTGCTCACAGCTTTGAAATACCGCTGAGGCAACCAGTAATGCAAAAAGGAAAACGAACGGGTAAAATCCTTTATGCTTTATTTCATTTTTCAGAAAGTTCATAGGCTTTTTTTAATTTAATTTGCCCTGCAGCGTATAGTATAACTTTTTTGCAAGATCATACTTTGGTGAAAGTCCCATTGCGGTTTTGTACTCATCAAGCGCTTCGAACCATAAGCCTTTTAGCTCATAAGCTCTGCCTAAGTTCAGATGCGCGTAATGATAGGAGTCATATCTCTTTGCCTTCAGCGCCATTTCAAGCCAGGTTATGGCTTCATCATAAAGCGCCTGTTGTATGAGGTATGAACCAATATCGTTATAAGGATTGCCGTAATCGGGGTCAATATCTATTGCAACCTTGCATTCTTCAATTGCGCGGTCAAGATCCCCTAAAAAACTGTAAGCCCATCCAAGAAAAGTGTGTGCTTCGGCGGTCGGAAAGAATTCAATTGAAAGCTTGTAATTCCTTATTGCCTCTTCATAATTGCCATCCATCTGCAGTTTGTAAGCTCTTTCCAGGTACTCCTGGGCTTTTGATATACTGGATTCGGTCACTAATTATAATATCTGGTTTATAATAACTACTTCTGGTAAATTAAACAGCAAATCGGTTCTTATTGTTTCAATTTGAGCCTTTTGTTACAATTTGTAAAATACCAAGTAATTTTCACTGCAATATACCGTATTTT
>JABFSP010000313.1 GCA_013140565.1 Ignavibacteria bacterium | reverse complement strand
CGTTAATAATATGAGCTGAATAGAGTAAATGTTCAATCATCGATTGAAGTATATTGCAAATCCCGCCCCCCCTTCATACGAAGGGGGGAATATTAACTTCAAGATTCAATAAAATTCTGATTCAACTTTTACTTTGGGTAGTTAATAAGCTACAATGGGGGTTTATGGATCTTTCATGCCAGAACTGCCGAAACGGCAGCCATGCTTTTGTGTTCAGGATTTATTTTTACTTCAAAACTACCATTTTCTTTACATCAGAAAATTTATTATCAATGGTAAGTTTATAGAAATATATGCCGCTTGCGATATTTGATGCGTCGAAGTCAACTTCATAAACTCCCGCTCTTTGGACCTGGTTAACTAGCACAGCAACCTGTCGGCCGGTGATATCGTAAACAAACATTCTCACAAAATTGCCGAAATATGAAGAACCTGATGGGATTGAATACCTAATCTTTGTTGAAGGATTAAACGGATTCGGGTAATTCTGACCAAGCGAAAATTTATCAGCAATTTCAGAAATAGTCTGAATACCGAAAACATCATAGTATGAAATACGGGCATTGGTTTCAATTTCAGCAAGTCCCGCTTTGCTTTCGCCGTTTATGAGTCCGGAAAACGATTTTACAATTACCCTTACTTCATTTATCTTTGGTGTTCCGGGAATGTTAATTGTTGAACCATTCGGATGAATCGGTCCGGTGCTGGTTATGCGGGCTTCTTCACTGCCGTTATAGTAACAGATTACTTCACAATCAGTTACCTGAATATTTGTATTATTGGAAGCATTTGGCCTGATATTATAAATAGTCAAATGGCGCACATCAATCGGGATATTCCATTTCAGGTTAACAAATTCATTATTTGTGCCGTTTGCAATCCAGTTAACTCTAAGTGAATCATTCCTTGCTTTTCTATCAGCAACCCTTTTGCCGGGATACTGAACGCTGTCATTAACAAATTTGAATGAACTCTGAGTTACTTCTGCAGAAGTTGATGTATTAAAGAAAGACGCTTCAGTAATTGTCGGGGGTACGGGAATTTGCGTGTGACCAGAATGACATCCAACGCACTTCGTGCCGGTACCCGGTTTGCCGTAATTCATGCCGATAACATGCGCTACCTGTCCCGTGGAACCACGCAGTACTTTTCCGGCTGAATCAACTACCTGCTCGAACATGGATACATTCGCCGGCGCATTATCAAGTGCAATTTGTCCGGTGTGGAATATAGGCACCTGGGTAAAGTATACGGCGGAATCAAGCCCCGATGAATCCTGCCGCTGAAAGCTCATGAAAAAATTAATTCTCGCAAACCTTGTAATTGGAGGCGCATCCTGCATCGGCAGGTCAACATCACCGTTTGTGAATGTATTTACACAGTCAAACCTGAAACCGCCATCTTTGAACCATGTTGAAGGGTCAATGGTTGGGGGTAATTCATCGGCAACATCAATAACACCATCAATTAAAACAGGCGGCACTGTCTTTGGAAGCAGAACTTCTGCGTTCAATTCCATTTTGCCTGCAATATCGTAAAATGGTGTCAGTCCGCTGCCATTCAGATTTACAGTATATAATCCATAATCCTGATTTTCAACCTGAGTAGCGTATGAAATCAAAATTAAATTACTTGGAAGTTCAACCGGGTCACATGCATAAGGCGGCTGCATTGTGCCGTATGAAGGGGGGCTATTGATGTAAAGCTGCATTGTCGCGGGATTAACCCCGATAACATATGTGCCATATCCATTTCCTGTTTCAAATAATCTTATACCTGAGCTGCCGGTTGTATGAGCCATAGCATTATCGGGAGTAAACAGACTCAACATTCTGCCATCACCTAAGAGTGATGGGCGATAGTTATTTTGACCTGAGCGCAGGTTTCCTGTGCCGGCATAGAATGCGAGACCTTCTCCATCAGGTCTGATTTTTGCGGCTGACCATATGTTGGCTATATCATTTGTTACAGCCAATGCCGAATCACGTGTTAAACCATTTGGTGTCAATATCGAAGGATGGTCAATATTCAGCCACCACCTGCTGTAAACAATCTTGCCCGATATCGGGTCAATAGTTGGCTCATCCGCACCGTTGCGCTCAGTAGTTACCCTGTGCAGATTAAGCGAAGTTGAATCTATAATATATAAATTGGTTACCCTTTTGGCCGTATATTGTGAAAGTGCCGGGTACCGGGTGCTAGAAAAGCAAATTCTGCCATCGGGAAGGTAACAAGGATCTACATCATCATATTTAACAAACTTGTATGCTATTGGTCCGAACTGCGCAAGACTGACATTTCGGCTGCTGTGAGTTATTTTTCTGAAACCTGAACCATCTGCGTGTATCTCGTAAATTCTCCAGCTGCTGTCGCGGTGTTCAATACCCGCAAAAACTAACTTCGAGGCATTCCAGTAAACACAGGGGTCAGATACATCAACAAGCTTTGTACCCGAAAAATCTATTGTGCTATCAACCAGAATGCGGATGGTTCCGTTTGCTTCTCTTACAATGAGTTTACCGCCTACAACAGTAGTCCTTGAAAATGGTCCCATACCCGGCAACAGGCTTGCCTGCGGATAGTAAATGCTTCCGCCGGAAGTGATATTCCTTGAAACAAATACAATCGGGTACTGTGCGTAAACAGAATTAATGGAGGGCTGTAAAATGAATATTGAGCATAGGGAAAAAACTATGCTCAATATTTTATAATTTGATGTCATTTTGATGATATAGAACGCTCCAAATGAAACCCTTTGCGGTTAAAACCGCACGGGGATATTATTTATAAGTAACAACTACTGATGAATTACTTTTTTCCTTATCCCATGCAAGCATTATGCTTACTTCGCGTTTATCCATTTTCCACATAACCATACCGCCATCATCGCTCATCATTTCGCCTTCACCTTTTTTGAAGCCTGCTTTTTCAACAGCTTCGGTGAACGGAGCTAGAATTGCCTTTGGTTTATCGGTTGATTCAAACGTTACAACAGTACCTTCTGTGGTATTAAGTGAGCCAAGGCATTTTGAATTCACGGGCTGCGGAACATCCTTAGGATAATCAGCGGGCATGCCTTCTTTTATGCCAAGTTCATTGGTTGTTCCGGGAGTGTTTGTCTGTGTTTTGTTTTCACCTGCAACCTGATTCTGATTTGTAGTGTTCTGTTTGGTTGTATCTTTTTTATCTCCTTCAGTTTTCTGGTCAGTTTTACCGCATCCTGAAACTGCAATCATAATTGCAGTGAAAATAGGAAAAAATAATCTAAGTTTTGTTTTCATGCTATGGTTTTAGTTGTTGATTAATGTTCTATTTTACGGGATCCTTCATTCATTACTGCTTCACAACAATTCATTCAGGATTAATATTAATTATTACACAGTACCGCTTCGAATTTACCTGCAACCCAGCTTTTTGAAACATCGTTAAAGAATAGAGCGATCTTTCCTTTAACTGACTTATCGTTTATACTTTCAATTTCCAGAGCGCAGTTCCATGTTTCCGCGGATTTACTTCCGGCCTGCTTAAAACTTGCGGTAAATGTCTTCGGGTCATCGGCAAACTTGGCTTTAACAAACAATCCCTGTTTAATTTCAGCGCCCTTATTCATTAAAGTGAAGCCTTCAAAATTTTCAATGAAGCCGCAGTTCTGCTCTGGTTTTACCAGTGAAAAATTAATGACATGATCATTTGAACCGCGCCATTTTTCAAAATTTATATAGGCAAACTGTACCTCTTTACCGCCTATTACACCTTTTACAGGAAAATCAGGAATACTTGATGATGAAATATCATCTTTCCAGCCGAATTCACCCGGTTTAATATCTCCGGTCTTATTTACTGTTTCATCATTTCTTTTGCCGCAACCGGTGGAAAAAATGAGAGCAAAAGCAAAAAATAATAGAGTGATACCTCTAAATTTAGCCAAATATAAATTGTATTTCAATAGGTTTATATATAGTAAACCTGACAGGTTAAATGTGCTGTCAGGTTTATAAATGTAATATTATTTGCAATATTTGTTGAATCTGTCGTTAATTCTTGCCCACTTAAGATTATTGATGAAGTTATCAATATATTTTACTCTGCCCGGACCATCTTTATGATAGTATGCATGCTCAAACACGTCACAAGCTACAAGCGGCACTCCGCCCCAGATTGCGCCATACTGGTGTTCATCAACTAGTACGTTAATGAGTCTGCCGGAATAAAGCCTGTCAAATACAAGCAATCCCCAGCCGCTTAACTTTGCGGAAACCGCACATGCCTTAAATTCAGCTTTCCAGTTATCAAATGAACCGAAATTGGCTTCAATAGCAGCTTTTACATCCGGTCCTTTTGCAATATCGCCATCACCGCCTAAGTTATCCCAATAAACATCATGCAGGTAAGCGCCAGAGTGGTTCCAAGTGAACCTTCTTTTTAACTCGCCAATATCAGACCAGTTTCCGTTAGCTTTCGTTAAGTCAGCGGATTCAAGTTCCTTTTCTATGTTATTAAGGAAAGTAACGTAACCTTTATGGTGAGTGTTGTAATGCCAGTCAGTTGTTTCAGCGTCAACAACATCCTTTAATAAACTTTTTGCTTCTTCATCACTGTATGGACGGGGATTGAATTTCCATTCATATGCCATTTTATTAAAACCTCCTTCAGGTTGCAAAGCCGTATGGCTTTGGTTATGATTTTTATTTAATAAATCGAATTTAGAAAATAACCCAAGTGAAACTGCACCCAGTGCAGAAGTTCTTATAAACTTCCTTCTGCTGTTATCTTTCATAGTAGCTGCTCTATTGAAAAAACCATGATCGTAATTTTACTGCTGTACACCTGAAAGTTATACGCCAAATGAACTTCCGCATCCGCAGGTTTTTTTTGCCGAAGGATTATTGAAAACAAATCCCTTACCTGTCAGACCGTCAGTGTAATCAACGGTTGTCCCTGTCAGGTATAGAATGCTCTTCCAGTCAACAGCAACTTTTATATCGCCGAACATTAATACTTTGTCTGAATCTTTCAGCTCCGCATCAAAGCCCAGTGTATAACTAAGCCCTGAACATCCGCCGCCCTTTACCCCTATTCTCAAAACATAGTCAGCTGGGATAGAGTTTTCAGCCATGATCTTTTTAACTTCGGCGATGGCTTTTTCGGTCAGTGCTATTCCGTCTGTTACCTGTGGAGTAGTGATCTCCGGTGTTACAATCTCTTTTGTATCTGCCATTTGTATGATATTATATTATGTTTAACTATTTTTCAATCTATGGAAATATACCCTTTGTCACTCTAAATTCAGCAGCTTTACCGCCTGAGTCAGATGAAATCTTTTTAGATTTTGCCAAATATTGAGATTATTTGTATGTATTTTATACAATATAACTACTAAAATAACATATTAGTGCCTAAATGAAAAGGGAGAAAATGCTTAAAAAGATTGCATTAATAAGCAATTACACACCGGAATTACAAAAATAGAAAAACAACGTTGATTCACACAATAACAAGGAATAAAATTATCAATATTGAAATATCTTAAAAAATCTGGTATATTTGATCTATTGATGTTTAGCATTGAAAGTTATTAACAATATTATCACTATTTTATGAAGGTGATTAATAGATATTTAGCCTTATTATTTATATTAAATGTTTCCTTATTGACTCAGATTAATATTATGGGAAGTTACCCTTTACAGGTAGGCAACGTATTTGTATTTTTAAAAAGTAATTACAATAGTTCTCCACCCTCAAATGATTCTTCTTATTTAAGGTGTATAATTACTAATGATACTGTAATAAGTAGTAAAAGATATTTCCGTTTTAATATTTTTCCTCTCTCAAACCCCAATGTATTATTAAGGTTTGATTCGTTATCAGGCAGACTTCTTGATTATGATACAACTCTGAATTGCTCTAATTATATACATGAAAGATTATTTGACAGCGTTTGGGCAGCCATAAGTAATGTCGTACGTTATTGTAATAATTATAAAAATTATTGCAGAGATACTACTCCTGTCATACTTTTTGGACAATCTAATTATTCAAGAAATCTACATTGGTCCGTTAGTGGTCCAATGGGGTTCGTAGCATATGACGGCAGAATTTATGCAAAAGGCTTTGGCTTAATATTTCAAGAAACAGGCAGTAGAAGCATTTCCGGTACACAATTCACAAGATATAGCTTGAAAGGATGTTTAATCAATGGGCAGCTTTATGGAGATACTGTAAATTATCTTGTTGGATTAATACAAACAAACTCAATAATTCCTAATCAATTTAAACTTTATTCTAATTACCCAAATCCATTCAATCCTATAACCCATATTCCTTTTGATATCCCCGAAAGAACTTTTGTTTTGTTAGAGATTTACAATGTAACAGGTCAGAAAATTGAGACCTTGTTTAATGGTAATTTAGATGCAGGGAGTTATGAATTTAAATGGAAAGCCGTTACTAATTGTTCAGGTATCTACTTTTACAGATTAACAACTAAGGAATTTATGCAAACACAGAAAGCAATATTAATTAAATAAAATTTTCTTCCTGCAGTTAGTTTATTTCTATACAATAACCTAACAAATTATCCGATGAATTAATTCTATTCAAACCCCGCAAAAAAACTACAGATGTTTGATTCAAAAAAGGTTATTACGTTATTTAAAGAAAAAATTCATACCTAAATACAATCCCCAATAAGCTACCCTCCTGTCAGCAGTAAGCCCGTTGGAAGCACTTTTTTCATCCCTGAAGACTATTGTTCTATCAGCAGTAACCTTGTTATCTCCATTTTGTTTGCTCCAGGCATTATCATATGAGTAGCTGTATCCAGTAAAAAGGTCAATAGTATTTTTTACTCTGAAGTACACCTTAAATCCCGCAGTATAACCGTACCTCGGTGTAACTTCAAAAAAATCCAGACCTGCTCTATGAAAATCCTCACCTCCCATGAAATTCATTCTCATTAACCCGAATACAGCAGGATATACAACGGAATTATGCCCAAGTGGATTTATTTCCGAACCAATTCCCACTGAAAAAGTCTGTATTCTTACACCAATATCAAAGTCAGATGGACCGGGGTAAATCCCCAGAAGGATATTATATCCCAGGTTAAATAATGCTTTTACGCGTCCTTGTTTCATAAGGCTGTATTTCATATACGTCTGAACTCCATAACCGGTATTTGTACCGAAGTTATCTGACTCAATAAGTGCTTTGCCGTCAATGAGTATACGGTCTTCGGCAGCATTGATAGTCACACTATTACCGTATGCTTCCAGCAAGGGTCTGGAGTACCCGATACTGAAACTCAATTCAATTTTGCTGTAGTTATCCCGGTTATCCTTAGTTTTTTTGGTTTGAGCAAAAGCATTAAAAGTACACGCTGCGATAATAAAAATAATAATAAATTTAAGCTTTTGCATACTCCCCCTTCTTTTGTTTGTTCCCGTTGATTGAAGGGGCAATTGACCTGAGATAATTCGCCTTTTCAGAAACTTTATTTATAACATAAACAATTTCTTCTTCAGTGTTGAATCTGCCTAATCCAAAACGTATAGTTGAGCGCATCAGGCCTTTATCAAGTCCGATAGCACTGAGAACGTGCGATGGCTCAACCGCTTCTGATGAACATGCGCTGCCGGTTGATACAGCCACTTCTTTCATTGAGATCATCAGGGTATCCGCGTCAATTCCTTCAATGCTTATGTTCAGATTGCCCGGTATCCTTTGAACAATGTCACCATTTAATCTAACGCCTTTTACGGCTGAAATAATTCCATTATAAAGCCTGTCCCTCAGAAGCGTTATACGAATAGCCTCATTTTCAAGATCTTTTGCCGCAATTTCACAAGCTTTGCCAAGCCCAACTATCCCTGGAACATTTAGTGTACCTGCCCTCAGTCCTTTTTCCTGTGCTCCCCCATCAATCTGAGGTGCAATCCTGACACGTGGCAGTTTACCCGTTTTGTAAAGTGCGCCAACTCCTTTGGGTCCGTACATTTTATGCGATGAAAAACTCATCATATCAATTCCAAGTTTCGAAAGGTCAATCGGCAACTTACCGACTGCCTGTGTTGCATCTGTATGAAATAATATTTTTTTCGCTTTGCAAAGTTTCGCGATCTCTTTAATTGGCTGGATGGTACCTATTTCATTGTTGACGTACATTACTGAGACCAGAATAGTTTTATCAGTTATTGCATCTCTGATATCATCGGGATTAACAATTCCTCTTTCATTCACTTTAACATAGGAAACATCAAATCCTTTGCGCTCAAGATTTTTGCAGGAGTCTAAAACTGCTTCATGCTCAATTACTGTGGTAATGATATGATTGCCCTTAACAGAATGAGTTTCCGCTGCACCTTTTATTGCAAGGTTAACTGATTCCGTTGCCCCGCCTGTGAAAATTATGTCACGGGGTTCGCATTTAAGCAGTCTGGCAATAAGTTTTCTGGAAAGGTCAACTGAAGCCTCAGCCTTCCAGCCAAACTCATGAGATTTACTTGATGCGTTGCCGTAATTTTCTATGAAATACGGAAGCATCGCTTCAAGCACGAGCGGATCAACCCTGGTTGTTGAATGATTATCGAGATATATCGGAAAACTTATCATCTGTAATTATTTCAGACTATTTCTGCGAGTGTTGTTGAATTAAAATAACTGTTTATCTGGCGCTGTATCTTCTTTAACGGACTGCTGAGTATACACGTTTCATAAATAGAGCAAGCTTCGGAATCTTCATGCTTACCGCAATCAAGTATATAGCTTTCGCCTTCGATTGCGTTGAAGATCTGCGCGAGTGTAAGTTCTTTTGGATCCCTAAGCAGTTTATAGCCCCCATGAGTACCCTGAACTGAGTCCAGTATTTCGTGTTTCTTTAATTTCTGAAGTATCTTTGAAAGCAGGTCATACGGAATTTTGTACTTTTCTGCAATTTCCTTTGCAGATGATGTACAGCCTTCACCCGGCGTTGCCATGTGCTTTACTGCTATGAGTCCGTATTCTACTTTTTTTGAGAGTTTAAACATTTTATATCTCTATACCCGTGAAAACGGATATCTCAATTATAAATTTTATGTGAAAGTTATAAATACAAATTATTGTGAATTCAATCTGCTGCTACTATTGCAGCCTGAGTTCCCCGCCTGCCTGCCTGAACTGCCGTTACGGCAGGCAGGCGCGGGGAAACTATCATAATCTTACCAATCGTGCGGCAAATGAGCCGTCAATGTTGTGCCTGTGCGGGAAGGTTTCGATGCAGCCTTCAGCATTCACAAGCTCTGATTTTACATACTGCGAAGCGTTATCAATTTTAAAATCAGGATTCTTCTCGAGAAAATCCTTAACTACATCCATATTTTCTTCCTGTTCGGTTGAGCATGTGCTGTAGACTATCACTCCTCCCGGTTTAAGATATTTTACCGCGCTGTTAAGCAGATTCTTCTGAATTTCTGTGAGTGCCAGGATATCTTCAAATTCGCGCTTCCATCTTATTTCAGGTTTTTTGGAAAGCACACCAAGGCCGGAGCACGGGGCATCAAGCAGAATTTTATCGAACTTGAGATCTTTCACTCTTTCATCCTGCAGGTCATTAGCATCATCCTGAATGAATTCAATATTTGTAATTCCAAGGCGCTCAGCATTCTGTTTCATCATTTTGATCTTAGCGTCGAACTTATCAACTGAATACACTTTCCCTTTGCCGCCTAAAAGCTGTGCAATGTGGGTTGATTTACCGCCCGGTGCTGCGCACATATCAAGTATCATGTCATTTTCGGTTGGCTTTAGCAGCACTGCCGGCAAGCC
Source organism: Ignavibacteria bacterium (assembly GCA_013140565.1). Classification (GTDB taxonomy): domain Bacteria; phylum Bacteroidota; class Ignavibacteria; order Tepidaquicellales; family OLB5; genus OLB5. The sequence continues at coordinate 4,535 of JABFSP010000313.1, read as the reverse complement.
GGCGGATTCATCCTGCACGGTATATTTGCCATCTTTAAAATCTTCATCAAGATATATTTTTGACATTAAGCGAAGTGTTACAAAGTAATCTATATACCGGCATGTACGGTAAACGATACTTCTTTCATCAAAACGTTTGAATACTGCTTCTTTGGTAGATTTAAGTGTGTTCACACGCAGTGTCAAAATGGGTCGTTTGTTGTTTGATTCCGCCAGCAGTGCCGCATCATCGAATCCAAAACGCGCAATCCACCTTCTTATCATCCAGTTGGGGTGTGATTGCATTATGCCGAGATACTTTACTTCATCAATTTCGCGGGTTGGGTAAACAAGGTCGTTCTTCGTCCTTATAATTGTACGCAATAGCCCGTTAACAACATCAGCGTGTTTTTGAGTGCTGATGCGTTTTACAAATTCAACCGCTTCATTGACTGCGGCAAAATCAGGTATCTTATTCAGAAATAAAATTTGATATAACGCTACGCGGAGTGTATTTTTAATTTCGGGTGTACATTTTTCCCAGTTACCGCGGTAGAAACCGTTTAAGAACCAGTCAAGCCTGCGCATCCAGCGGATTACGCCGTGACAAATTTCGTTCAGCAATGATTTATCATAATCATTCAACTGGTCGGTACGAATTTCAAAATCGATAAGCTTATCCAGATACGCATCGGTACGCTCTACCCTAGTCAGAATTTTTACAGCAAGGCTTCTGGCATCGGAATAGATAGTATCACCTTTCGGACGCTCGCGTTTATTCTGGTAATTGCGGTTATCACCGGACTTGTTTGCCGGTTTATCGGAATAGGATTTATCACCATTTTTGTTGAATGGCGGTTTACTGTTAGGTTTGCTGCCGCTATTAGCTGAATCGTTTTGATTTGATTCCGGCTGCTGTAAAGCAGGCAGTTCAGCAGAGGTTTCTTGTACTTCAGATTGCTGAATTTCGGTTTGCTCTGCTTCTTTTTGTTTTACTTCAGGTTCTTGTGGATCTGTAACTTTGATCTCTTTTGGCTCAGTTACAGTTTCATTCAATACAGGTGCTTTAATTTCTTCCGGTACCAAACTATTCACATTTTCGCCTGAATTTTCATTGATTTCGCTCATATTTTTGACCTTGTTGGCTGTAGGTAAAAACACCCAAAACCATGGTAAAGTTACACATTAATTCAGATATTCTGCAAATATAGCGGTATATTATAGTAGTTACAATGAAGTGACATCACCCTGTAATAATCAAAAGTTTAACCACTAATTTCACGCTTGCCTTATAGAGCAGAGCGATAGAAGGAATTACACTAATTAACAGCGAAAGTTAAGCGAATATAAAAGTCCCCTCCTTAACAAGGAGGGGATTTAGGGGAGGTCTGTTTTGTGTTTAATATAGAGTTTTGATTATTTATTTTGCAATAAGTTTAAACGCTTCTCATCAATATCGTAATGAAAATAACTATAATAATCACAATAATATTTTCATATCTTATAGGATGTAATGCATCAGAAGAAGAAAATCATAAATATGAACCCGAATACAATGGCAAATTTGTAAATACTGAGGAACAATTACAAGGCTGGTATCTGATACCAGTTAAGTATTTTCATGATAATGATCCAATCCGAAGCTCAATCATCAGCTCCAGATTTTTCCTTGCTGAAACTGATGATGAAATAATCAGGAATGATACTTCATTTTTAAAAGTTGAGGCTTTTCCGGATATCAAGATCACAGTTAAACAATATGCTTTCAGGAATACAAATAATCCAGAGAGCAAGTATACATCCGGGATAAAAGTTGTTTTGAAGAATTACTCAAATGATACTTTAATGTTTGGTGGACAGGATGGCAGTGCTAAAATGATTCAGGAGGCTTTACATCCAAACGGCAAATGGCAGGCAGTTGAATACTGGCAAAACAGTTCATGCGGAAATTCATTTGTAATGATGTATTTCCCTCCCGGAAGTAAAATTGAATTGGGGGCATACAAATACTCCGGAACATATAAGACAAAACTAAGATTCAAATTATTCATTTTTAATGAAGACTCAAAAAATAGAAAATACAGTAAGAAGATTGTTTATTCTGAACCATTTGAAGGAAGTGTAAATTACTCACAATTTCAAATAAGGAAAGATTTTTTCATAAATTACTTTGAATAAAATTAGAAACAGCATATGATATCACTCAAAGATCTTAATCCGCATTTATTGACCGCAGAATATGCCGTACGCGGACCCATTGTTATACGCGCACAGGAACTTGAAAAATCAGGTAAAAAAATTATTTACTGCAATATCGGCAATCCGCAGGCATTGAAACAGAAACCGCTAACATACATAAGGCAGATCTTAAGCTTGATGGAATATCCCGCTTTGCTTGAGAGCAAAAATATTAATGATATTTTTCCGGCTGATATAATAGAGAGAGCTAAACATCTTCATCATTTAATGCCAAACGGAACCGGCGCATACACGCAAAGTGCGGGGATGCCGTTCATTAAACAGGCTGTTGCTGAATTCATTGAAAAGCGCGATGGTATTCCTACAAGCGAGAACCAGATCGTTTTGACTGACGGTGCATCAAAGGGTGTATCGGCAGTTTTAACTGCCCTGCTAAGGAAACCTACTGATGGCTTTATGATACCAATACCTCAGTACCCGTTATACAGCGCGACAATTGAGCTCTTTGGCGGAACGCAAATCGGATATTACCTCGATGAAGCGAACTCATGGCAATTGAATGAGAAAATTTTGACAAAGAGTCTGAATGATGCGAAAGCTAAGGGAATAGATCCGGTTGCAATTGTTGTAATTAACCCGGGTAATCCAACGGGCGCTGTACTCTCGTTTGAAAATATCAAGATGGTAATAAACTTTGCAAAGAAGCATAAGCTGGCTATAATGGCTGATGAGGTTTACCAGGATAATGTATATGCAATTGATGGTATGTTCCATTCATTTGCAAAGGTTATGCACCAATTGGGTGAGAATGATATTACACTCTTCAGCTTTCACTCAGTTTCAAAAGGATTTATGGGCGAGTGCGGTCACCGCGGCGGTTATTTAGAAATACGCAACATGCCCGCAGATGTAATGGGTGAATTCATTAAACTGCAATCGATAAGTCTATGCTCAAACACAGTCGGACAGCTTGTAACATATTTGGTTGTGAATCCACCTAAACAGGGCGAAGCAAGTTATGACCTGTATATAAAAGAGCGTGATGGAATATTGAATGAGCTAAAAGTTAAGGCTGAAATATTGGGGAAGGGACTGAATGCAATTGACGGCATGGAAATAGATGTACCGCAGGGTGCAATGTATGCATTTGTAAAGCTGACTCTGCCGCATACGGCTGATGTTACGAAGATGTCCCCCGCCGAACAATTGGCATACGAAAGCAAACGCGATAATGATTACTGTATGTCACTGCTTGAAGAGACCGGCATTTGCGTTGTGCCGGGCTCAGGATTCGGCCAGCTACCCGGAACGCTGCACTTCAGGACAACATTCCTGCCACCAAGAGATGAGATGGAAGAGTTAGTTGAAAAGATGAAGGTGTTTCATGGGAAGTATGTGAAACAATTAGAAGCTAGAAAATAGGAAAAGCGTCATGCCAAATTATGAGTACATAACATATGATGAATTCAAAGAAAAGATTCTTAAAGGAGATTATGTATTCGATAAGTTTATCTTTTCTGAATATTTCTACAAAAATATTACAACTGACGAACCTGATATAATTTATTTCGGACAACAAATTTACGACATAATCCATGTTCATGATAGAAAAAAACTAAATGATAAACTTAATTTTGTTTTTACTAATTGCAAATTTGGGAGCATGGTGCATTTTGATTTTGAAGCACTACCCAATGTTTCAATATTAAGATTTAGGAATTGTGATTTTGACAACAATACCATTTTTAAAAATTTGCAAATAGACACCAGCGAGAGAGAAAAAGGTAAGAAATTCAAATTTAATTATTGCTTTTTCGATAATGTTAAATTCCAAACTGTTGATTTCGAAAATGTAGAGTTTAAGACTAGTCACATCTTCAATAAAACGGACTTTTTAGATGTTACAACTTTTGATAATTGTATTTTCAAAGAAGATTTATTCGCCAGAAATTTAAGATTCACAAATGATGTAATAGTAATTGGCACTAAACTTGAAAAAAAATGCGAGTTAAGATGTACATTTGAAAGAGATTTATATATAGTTTCTTCGAGAAAAAATGCTCTTAACGAAACAACAAATGAAATAGAAGAGGAAATTAAGTGTACTAAATTTCTGGGTAGTACTTTGTTTGCCTCGGAATTCAAAGGTGGGATAATTTTTAATGGTGCTGATTTTAATGATACATTTATTTTTAGACCCAATTCATTAAGCCAGAATAATATCTATTTTGAAAATATAAACTTCAACTCTGTTGCAAAATTAAATAATTTAATTTTAGGAGAAAACATATATTTCAATAATGTAGATTTAAGTTTTATTTCTTTAGAAAACTCAAATTTTCACAATGCTTCATTTG
>JABFSP010000199.1 GCA_013140565.1 Ignavibacteria bacterium | reverse complement strand
GGCAATTCATGGCAGGAAGCATCAGCCGGTACAAGTGAATCATTTTATTCGATCAGATTCCCGAATTCACTGATAGGGTATATAAGTAAAGATAAAGGGATCTTAAAAACTACCGATGGCGGAAACTCGTGGCAGGAAGTACTTCAGCAGGGAAATGATACACTGTTATCAGCATATTTTCTTAACCCTGAGGTTGGTTATGTAGCAGGCACAAAAGGTAAGGTCTTTAAAACAACAACCGGCGGAGTAATCGGAATTAATCAAATTTCAGGTGAAGTACCAACAGATTTTTTACTTGAGCAGAATTATCCAAATCCTTTTAACCCTGCAACCAACATAAAATTTGCAATTCCAAAGCTTGCTAACGTAAGACTCGCAGTATATGACCTACTGGGAAGGGAAGTGGAATCACTGGTGAATCAGCAATTAACGCCAGGGATCTATGAAGTAAACTGGAACGCTGCAAAATTCTCAAGCGGAATTTATATGTACCGCCTTGTAACTAATGATTTCAGTATGGTGAAGAAAATGTCCTTAATAAAATAATCTTAATCGTTAATCGGGGCAGAAAAAGATCTGCCCCCAAAATTTCAATAATGAAAATATACTTAATATCAATTTTGTTAACAAAATTATTACTATGTGTTAGTGTTCATACGCAATGGACTGTGCAGAATTATGATACAAACTATACTTTAACAGATTTGAACTTTTTGGATGAGAATACCGGACTTGCTTGCGGTGAAAAATACTACCCTGCGACAAATTCAGGCAAAGGTGTCATCTACAGAACGACAAATTCAGGTGATAACTGGAATATAGTTTTCACAGATACAAATTTTGAAATAAGAGGTTCTTATTTTTATAATTCAAATACAATTATCGCATTTGGCGGATACCTTTTAAGCCAGTCAAAGATCGTGAAGACAACGAATTCCGGTGTAAGCTGGTTTTACATACCTTCAGGTGAAATAAACGGACACATCAGAACGATTGAGTCTTTTGGCACAGTTTTTTATGCAACAACTGCATCAGGAATATTTAAGAGCACTAATAACGGAGAAAACTGGCTTCGTGTACTTCCTCAATTTGGTGAATTTGGAAGCAGTTATTTTTTAAATGAGTTTACCGGTTATGCAGCTTATGATCTTGGTTACCTATACAAGACTTCGAATGGCGGAATTAACTGGGTTCAAACAATTCTTCCCGGCTTTGAGTACGCACATAAAATATTTTTTACCGATGTTAACAACGGATTTGTCATACTTGATACCACATCATTTATCAGCAAAATATTAAGGACTACGAATGGAGGAATAAACTGGTTTGAAATCAACCCGGGATTGCAGAATCATTTTTGGTCGATGTTTTTTGTAAACCAAAATACGGGGTATATTTCGGGTACTGGTGGAAGTGTTATTAAGACTACTGACTCCGGAATTTCATGGGCAATTTCGTGGACCGGCGGTTGGGATGTTACAATAAGGGACCTGTATTTCTTTGATCCCTATAAGGGTGTTGCATGCGGAGGAAATTCGCTGATCTTAAAAACTACAAATGGCGGATTTATTGGTATTGAACCGATTTCAATTCTAATACCCGACAATTTTTCATTATCGCAAAATTATCCTAATCCGTTTAATCCAAATACAAAAATTAAATTTGCAATTCCAAAACTTGCTAATGTCAGACTAGCGGTATATGATCTGCTTGGAAGGGAAGTGGAATCATTGGTTAACCAGCAATTAACTCCGGGAACATATGAAGTAAACTGGAACGCATTAAAGTTTTCAAGCGGTATTTACCTTTATAAGCTTACTTCAAATGATTTTCTACTAGTGAAAAAAATGAGTTTAGTTAAGTAAAATTAAAGTATTTTTTTTAGATAAGGACACTTTGATGAATAAAACAAAAAATCTTAAATCGAATTTATTTCTTTTCATATGTTTTATTTTAGCTTTTAAAATGACTGACTCACAAACAATTGAATGGGAAAGAAGATTTGATGGCAATATTGATAGCTTGGTTTATAATGGTGTTAGTATGGCACAAGATAACAATAGTAATCTTTATGTAACTGCGGCAATAACAGCTGCAACGGGTACTGATATTTTACTGGTTAAATACGATAGTAACGGAAACATGCTGTGGGAAAGAAGATTCAACGGAGATGGAAACGAATATGACTTTTCAAGATGTGTCAAAATTGATTTAACCGGCAATATTTATGTAGCTGGAGCATCCAGAAGACCTAATGGAAGTACGGACTATTGTATTTTAAAATACAATCCTAGTGGTGAATTAATATGGACAAAACTCTATAGATACACACTTGGACGAAATCATATTATGGATATGAAAATTGATAATAATGGTTATATATACGTTACAGGATACAGTGCTGCAGAATTTCTTTCTGACTTTGCCACGATTAAATATGATTCAGCAGGTACTTTAAAGTGGGTTGCCAGATACGATGGACCATTACATGAAGATGACGGTGCTGTTTCTATTGATATTGATGATGCAGGCAATGTATATGCCGGAGGATATACTATTGGCAGCAGCGGACAGCCTGATTATGCTGCAGTAAAATATGATAGTAACGGGAACGAGCTTTGGAGGCAGACATATGACAGCCCCGCTCATTCGTTAGATATGGTTTCTGTTATAAAGGCTGATAATTTAGGGAATTCTTATGTGACTGGTCATAGTTTTGAGCCGCCATATTACAGCTTCTGCCTGATAAAATATAATTCTTCCGGGCAGCAGATATGGATAAAAAGACACTTAGGCAGCAATAATTCAGGAGCAATCGCGGGCAATATAAAATTAGATGCCGGTGGTAATGTCTATATTACCGGAGCTGATATAAATACATCTATAAATATGGATGGTTGTATTATGAAGTATGACAGCAGCGGGAATATGCTATGGAGAAAAACATATAACGGTCCGGAGGACGGTGATGATATTTTTTTTCAAATGATTTTAGTTGAAAAGGGAATTTATATAACAGGAACCAGCATAGGGCCGGGGAATAACAGAAATTTCTGTATATTAAAATTTAATGAAAACGGGCAGGAACAATGGACTGCGCGATATGATGTTAACGGATGTTTAAACGCTTATATGAATTCCCTGGCAGTTGACCAAACAGGTAAGGTATATTTTTCAGGGCTTGTATGGGAAAATAATGCATGGAGGCTGGCAACAGTAAAATATTCTCAGCCTATCGGAATACAAAATATCAATTCAGAAATTCCTAAAGAATTCAGATTATTCCAAAACTATCCCAATCCTTTTAACCCAAGTACTAAAATCAAATTTGCAATTCCTAAAACTTCAGTTGTCAAACTTGCAGTATACGATCTGCTTGGGCGCGAAGTGGAATCATTAGTTAACCAGCAAATGAATCCTGGAACATATGAAGTGAATTGGAATGCAGCTAGATTTTCCAGCGGAATTTACTTGTACAGATTAGAAACAAGCGATTTTCAAATAGTAAAAAAAATGTCCTTAATAAAATAACATAACCTTTAAAATAACCTTAACTGAACCTTAAGCAATTGAAACAAAACCTTAATGGATTTGCATAAAACCTTACTGCGGGCTATAAACCTTACATCATTGGAAATAAACCTTACAAACGGGTAAACCTTACCAAAGTTAAAATTGCACCCTTATTGTGGCGTCATATCCGGGGCGGATTAATTCTGCCCCTTTACTTTTTGTTCATTTACAACTAAATTTGTTAAATATTTAATACTACATTAT
>JABFSP010000358.1 GCA_013140565.1 Ignavibacteria bacterium | reverse complement strand
TATTACAAATATAGCTTAAAACCTGAAACTTAAAACGTAACTTTATTTAACTGTTTATGTAATAAAAATAAAACTAACATAAGTAAATTTAAAGGCAAAATGCAGATAATAAGAAATAATTCCATATTTCCAAGCAGCGCGGTAATTACGCACAGTGTTATGTGTGTTGTTGAACCAACATAGCTCCACAGCCTGAGCAGCAGGCGGTTTTTGGCATAATATACTTTTGGATTTGGCTTTTGTTCGTTGTGATTTTCTTCGTGGTCTTTCTGTATCTTAAGCTGCAGTGCCGAATACTTCAGGTAAATAGAGATCAAAAACCGCTGAAATGCGTGCGAGCCGTTTTCTTTCAGCCTCTGGCTTTCATCTTCGTATTCCTTAATTTCTTCAATGATATTCTGTGCTTTGCCATAAACTACTTCAAGGAATTTATTCCGGTAAAAATCGAAATAAAATGCCTGAACGGCTGATGAAATAGCACCCAGAATACTGGCAACCCATATATATACAATAGGATCCCACTGTAAAAATGCATTGCCCCAAAGATTTACTTCATTCCAGTTGAATTGCGTTGTCAGCCCGATTCCAATACCAACAAACACAAAAATGCTCACAATGTAATCAACAAATCCGTCAACTATCCTGCCGACCTTGGTACCGTTCTTTTTCAGACGGGCAATCTGCCCGTCAGCGCAATCAAGCACATTGCTGGTGAAATATAAAATCGCACCAATTACTAAAAATGTATAGCCTCCAAAGCCGAACATAATACCGGCAGTTGAGCCGATAGAAAGCGCAACTAAAGAAACCATATCGGGGGTTATATTCATCGAGTAAGTTGCCTTAACAAAAAGGAAGGCAAGCGGACGGTAAAGAATGAGGTCGAAGATCTCTTCGACCTCAATAGCTTTCAGAGATGACTTGTATTGGCTGTATAGACTCAATATTTATTTTTCAGTTCGTAAATAGCGGCCCGGGCCATAGTTTATTTCCAGTTTATCTCTTTGCAGTACTTAACAATTGTATCCATCAGCAGTTTGTTCTCTTCTTTGGTTCCAAGAGAAATTCTAGCCTCAGTTCTGAATGCGTCCTCATCGAGAAATTTGACCCGTAAGTTGCGGTCATCCAGGTATTTTTTCAGTCCCATGCGTATATCAACGGGAATATCGACCAGCATGAAGTTAGCAAAAGATCTGAATGGTACAAATCCTTTTAAGCCAAGGAATGTTTTGTACATCATTTCTTTGTCTTTTTCATACTGCTTTCCTATCTTAAGATACCACTTAATGTTATCAAGCGCAATTTCACCGAGCTTTTCTGATACTCGGTTGTAACCAAGATACCTTGTTGTGAAATTAATAAGTACATCCAGGTTTCTGCCGGCAAAGGCAAAGCCTATGCGGAATCCGGCTAGTGCGAAGAACTTTGAAAAAGTTCTGCAGATTATCAGGTTTGGATATTCATCGATATACGGCTTAACGTATTCATTTTCAGTTGAACCGAATCCCCAGTATGCTTCATCTATCATTGTGATAGTATCTTTTGTTGCATCAAGGAACTTTTTCAGATCTTTGGAATCGATGCGGTTACCTGTTGGGTTGTTTGGCGAGGCAATAACAACAACTTTTGGTTTGGTATCATTGTATATCTGAATCATGGTATCAACATCATACAGGTAATACGGGATACCATCCATTGTACCTTTTTTCATAGGGTACTCAACATTTGTTCCGCCGCGCTCTGAAGCGACTTTTTTGTAATACCACCATGCTTCCCGTGGAATAAGAATTTTATCACCCGGATTTACATAGCAATGTATGATCTGTTTCAGCAGATCTTCTGAACCGTAACTTAAGAGTACATGTTTTTCATCGAAGCCAAAATCATCAGCAATCCTTTTTGAGAGCCTTGATTTTATGCCCTGCATAAAATCGCGGGAATACCAGGAAAGCAATTCCATATCTACTTTTTTAAGGAATTTGTAAACTTCCGGAACAGGACCGGTCTGCGATTCATTTCTATCTAAAAATAATGGTTCTTTTGGATATTTGCTGCTTTTATCTGCTTTTGTCTTTTTAACAGACTTTTTGGTACCGGATGATTTTTTTGCTTTTTTCTTTTCTTTTGCCATAAAAATTAGTTATTAGTTAGTGCCTCAACCCCTGGAAGGACTTTTCCTTCAAGAAATTCAAGGCTTGCGCCGCCGCCTGTTGAGACGTGGCTTACATCTTTATCGAGTCCCGCTTTAGCTATAGCTGCAGCAGAATCCCCGCCACCTATAACAGTTACAGCGCCCTTTTTGGTTGCTTCGGCAAGCGCTTTAGCTACTTCAAAGGTACCCTTCGCAAAGTTATCCATTTCAAACACACCCATGGGTCCGTTCCATACAATTGTTTTAGCTTTAAGGATCTCATCTTTGAACAATGAAATTGTTTTGGGCCCGATATCCATTCCAATTTTATCAGCGGGAATTTTATCAGCAGCAACTGTTGAGTATGTCGCATCATTTTCAAACTTATCAGCCACAACGACATCCACCGGTAAAATTAACTTATTTCCGGCTTCTGCAATGAGTTCTTTTGCAAGCTCAACTCTGTCTTCTTCAAGCAGTGATTTGCCTATCTCGTACCCCATTGCTTTATAGAATGTAAAAATCATTCCGCCGCCAACAAGTATTTTATCAGCTTTGCCGAGCAGGTTTTTTATAACATCAATTTTACCTGAAATTTTGCTTCCGCCAAGAATTGCAACATAGGGATGCTCAGGGTGTGAAACAGCTTTTGAAAGATACTCAAGCTCTTTTTGCATCAGGTAACCTGCTGCGCATTTTGATATATATTTCGTCACGCCTTCAGTTGAAGCGTGAGCGCGGTGAGCGGTGCCAAAGGCATCGTTAATATATATCTCACCGTATGATGCGAGTTTTTTGGCAAACTCAGGGTTATTTTTTTCTTCTTCATTATAAAAGCGCAGATTTTCGAGCAGCAAAATATCGCCGTCCTGCAGATCGTTTACAATGGCTTCTGTACTTTCGCCAATACAGTCATCAGCAAACAGAACAGGTTTATCAAGTAATTCCGAGAGATGCATTGCAATGGGTCTAAGGGAATATTTGAGATTCTTTTCGCCTTTGGGTCTTCCCATATGGCTCATTAGAATAAGCTTTCCGCCTTCGGAAATTACTTTTGTAATGGTAGGTAATGATTCAACAATTCGTTTATCATCGGTAATTTTGCCTTCAGTTTCTTTCGACATCGGAACGTTGAAATCAACCCTTACTAAAACACGTTTTGATCTTAATTCCCCGTTTTTCGAAAGGTCTTCTATTGTTAATTTGTTCATTCGTATTTTATAAAAACCGTTTAAGCGGTTTCATATTTTTTAATAATTTCAGCCCACGGCTTAAGCCGTGGGCTTGTGAGAATATATTCTTAACAAACCACTTCAGTGGTTTTAAAAAATGTTAAATTTTAATATCCTGCTTTAATCACTTTTTGAAGCAGGTCAACTATCCTGCAGGAGTAACCCCATTCATTGTCATACCATGAAATTACTTTGAAGAAACGTTTTTCACCTTTAAGGTTATTGCCAACGGTTGCGAGTGAATCATAAATAGAAGCCCTGTCATCATGTATAAAATCGCTTGAAACAAGCTCTTCATTGCTGTAACCAAGTATTCCTTTTAAATATGTCTCAGAAGCTTTCTTCATCAAAGCATCAATTTCTTCAATTGAAGTATCTTTTTCAGTTCTGAAAGTGAGATCAACCGCAGATACATCTGCTGTTGGAACTCTGAATGACATTCCTGTTAATTTGCCCTTTGTTTCCGGCAGTACTTCACCAACGGCTTTAGCTGCACCTGTTGATGACGGTATAATATTGATGGCAGCAGCTCTTCCGCCGCGCCAGTCTTTTTTGCTTGGTCCATCAACTGTTTTTTGTGTAGCAGTGTAAGCATGAATTGTCGTCATTAATCCCGCTTCAATGCCAATGCCTTCTTTCAGTAAAACATATACTACCGGGGCAAGACAGTTTGTTGTACATGAAGCGTTTGAAATAATATTATGCTCTTTAGGATCGTATTCATTATCGTTAACGCCCATTACCAGTGTCTTAACACCGCCTTTTCCCGGGGCGGAAATAATTACTTTTTTAGCGCCTGCATCAATATGACCTTTGGCTTTTTCAATATCTGTGAATAATCCGGTGCACTCTATTACAATATCAGCGCCAAGTTCTTTCCAGGGTAATTCAGATGGTGATTTTGTTGCCGCTATACACTTAATTTTTTCGCCGTTTACAACCAGTGTATCATCGCCATCAGTCGTTACAGTTCCGTTAAACCTGCCGTGAACTGAATCATATTTTATCTGGTAAGCAAAGTATTTAGCATCGGTGCTTACATCAACAACAGCAACCACATCAATTTCTTTTCCTAATACACCGCGTTCTGCCATAGCGCTTAAAACCAGGCGCCCTATTCTTCCGAATCCGTTTATTGCAACTTTTGCAGCCATTGTAAGTTAAACTCCTGTTCTACTTTTTAGTTCTTTGAATACTGAAAGGAAATTCAGTAAGTAAAACATAAAAATACCGAAAAATGCAGATTTATTCAATGTAAAATAAAAAAGCCTGTCCAAAACGTCCGGACAGGCTGAAAAGAATCAAAAATTTAACGCTATTTACTCCATTGCAGAATACGTGCCATCAGCATTGAGGATCAATGTGTGAAGTTTACATGCATCCATGCCGGTGAAAGTAATGGAATTACCTGCTAAATCCGTTATTTTCATATCAAATGCACAGGTAGAGCCGTAATCAGCGGGAATATCAACTCTTACTGAAGTGCTGTTTTCAAACAGGTCGTTTGGAAGAATGTCATTTCCCCAGTTGCCGGTTTCAGCGGGAGTCACATAAATATTATTCAATGTAAATCCGGTGTTATTGGTTACAAAGAAATAAAGAGCCTGTGACTGTGTATTGCTTTCAGCAAAAAGGAACATTACTGCCAGCATTGAAGCTGCTACTAGAATTCTTTTCATTTGGTTTTATTATTTAGTTATTAAAATGTTACTGCAAAGATAACTAATATAATATATATCTCCTACTTTCCTTACAAAGTATTACAATTTATGACCCTTATGCAAAATGCAGTACAATATACACTACCCGAAATATGATATAGAACATTGATATTAACCCGTTGGATAACTATATTTGTGAATACTTTTTAACAAAAATCAGAGCATTTAGCGGTGTTTTTACTCAAAATACCACTGATTTCGTTCAAAATCGAGTTAAAATCACTTAAAATTGATAACATTAAAATAAGGAGAATTTGGGCATTTTATGGGTTCAACATCAGATCTGAGAAACGGCTTAGTAATAAAGTATAATGGAGAGCTTCACATAATCATCAAATGGGAACACAGAACACCGGGCAATCTTCGGGCATTTTACCAGGTTAAAATGAAAAATCTGAAGAACGGGAAGACTATAGAAAACCGCTTCCGTTCTGGCGAGGAAATTGAAGTAGTAAGGATGGAAACCCGCGAATATCAATACCTTTACCACGATGGCTCAGGCTACGTATTCATGGATAACAATAATTATGACCAGGTATCTATCCCCGATGACATTGTGGGTGACCAGGCGCAGTTCCTTAAAGAAAGCGAAAATTGCCAGATAATGTTTGACGGTGAAAAACCTGTTACTGTTGAAATTCCACCGCATGTTGAGCTAAAGGTTATTGAAGCGCCGCCCGGTAATAAAGGCGATACTGCTACAGGCGGTACAAAACCTGTTGTTGTTGAAACCGGCGCAACAGTTAATGCACCAATGTTCATCAATGAAGGTGATATTATCAAAGTTGATACAAGAAATGCCGCTTATCTTGAAAGAGTGAAAAAGTAATTAAGGCAGAAGTAAAAAAATCTTAAAGGCAAAAGTAAAAAGGCAAAAAGCAAAAAATAGAATCAAAAGCATTAGGAAACAGAAGACTTAAGTAACAAAAAATAATAGTATCAAAAATTGAAGACAAAAATGTCTAACACCCACAATCTATTAATAATGTGAGGATAAAAACAAAGCAAATGAAAACTGATCTAAACTACATCAAAAAACTTTTAAAGATCCTGGAATCAGGCGAGATCAACGAGATCGAGATCGAAGAAGAAGGTACCAGGGTAAGAGTTGTAAAATCAAAACCGCAGGATGCACCGCAGATGATCACCTATGCAGCGCCGCCAATGCAGCAGGCACCACAGGCAGCAGCTCCGGTTGCAGCAGCGCCAACTGCGCCTGCAGGCAAGACCGAAGAGAAAAAAGAGAACACATCTGCCAGCGGCAAAGAATTGATCGAAGTACGCTCACCGATAGTAGGTACATTCTACCGCGCGCCTTCTCCAAATGCTGATCCATATATCGCAGTAGGCCAGCAGGTATCAAAAGGAAATATTCTGTGCATAATTGAAGCTATGAAACTGATGAATGAAATTGAATGCGAATATGAAGGTAAAGTAACCAAGATACTTGTTGAAAATGCACAGCCTGTTGAATACAACCAGGTACTTTTCCTTGTAGAGCCTAACTAAAAAGGCTTTGATACATTGCAATGGAGCCGAAATTTTTCCGGCTCTTTAAAAATATTATAAAGACTACCTAAGAAATTGTTAAAGAAAATATTAATTGCCAACAGGGGCGAAATTGCCCTCAGAATAATACGGACCTGCAGGGATATGGGCATCAAAACAGTTGCCGTATATTCCGAAGCAGACAAAGAATCTCTGCATGTCAGGTTTGCTGACGAGGCGGTTTGTATAGGTCCACCGCCATCAAGAGAGAGTTACTTAAGTATCCCCAGGATAATTGCGGCAGCGGAAATTACCAATGCCGATGCAATTCATCCGGGATACGGTTTCCTTGCCGAAAACGCCGAGTTTTCGGAGATATGCAGGGAATCAGAAATAAAATTCATCGGACCATCAGCTGATATGATAAAATCCATGGGTGATAAAGCCTATGCGAAAAATACGATGAGAAAATCAGGGGTACCGGTTGTACCCGGCAGCGACGGAGTAATTACAAACATTGAAGACGCAAAAAAAGTCGCATCTGAATTCGGTTATCCAGTTTTGATCAAAGCTTCTGCCGGCGGCGGAGGCAAAGGTATGAGGATAGTTAACGAGGATAGCGAAATGGAAACGGCTTTCAACATGGCAACCAACGAAGCGCTTAATGCTTTTGGCAATGGTGAAGTTTATGTTGAAAAGTTTGTTGAAAACCCCAGGCACATTGAAATACAGGTGCTTGGCGACCAGTTCGGGAACGTAGTTCATTTGGGTGAACGAGACTGTTCAGTGCAGCGGAGACACCAGAAGCTTATTGAGGAAACCCCTTCACCGTTTATCACAGAAGAAATCAGGCAGGCAATGGGCGCAGCGGCAGTTAAAGGCGCAAAATCGGTTAATTATGAAGGCGCAGGTACAGTTGAGTTCATAGTTGATAAGAACAAGAATTTCTATTTCATGGAAATGAATACACGTATACAGGTTGAGCATCCCGTAACCGAACAAGTTACAGGTGTTGATCTTATCCGCGAGCAGATAGCGGTCGCTTCGGGTCTGAAACTAAAAGTAAATGATGTAAAGCGTTCGGGACACTCAATTGAGTGCAGGATTAACGCTGAAAATCCGGATAAGAATTTCGCACCGTCACCGGGCAGGATAACATCTTTCCACATGCCGGGCGGCATTGGTATTCGCGTAGATACGCATGCTTACGCTAATTATTACATTCCACCCTTTTACGATAGCATGATAGCAAAGCTAATAGTTACGGCTGATGACAGGGATGAGGCTATTAAAAGAATGTACAGGGCGCTGGATGAATTCATAATTGAGGGTGTATATACAACTATACCTTTCCACAAAAAAGTTATGAGGCATGAGAAGTTCATAGATGGTGATTTCGATACAAGCTTTATTGAAAAATACGGTTTAGCTTAAGGATTTACAATTGCAATTAGAAATACAAAAGACGGGTTTATAGCCCGTCTTTTTGTTTACATCTAAATCTTTATATTAAATAAACATCTGAATTCAAAAAACTAGTCAGGAATTCCGTTTTTATCGTTATCCTTGAATGCTTTGAAATTGTTTTTGATGTTATCTTTGATATTGTTATCAATATCGTTCATGTTTGCCGGATCCATTGGGTTCAGGTATGCATTATCTTTAATGAACCATATATAAGGCTTCACCAATAGTGTAACATTATTTGAAACGCCAACAGATATAGGTAAATCGTTGGGGAACTGCAGGAACTGGTGCGCTGATTTACTTGATTTATATACAAAATATACCCCAAGATATGTTCCTTTTACAATAACTGAATACCTGCCGTTTGCGTCCGCAAATTCCGGATCAGGAATTGCTTCAGTATCTTCCAATTTATGAATTTCAAATTTAATTTTCCTGTAATTTCCTGCGGGAATCAATGCAGTACTGATTACATTTACATTTGTATTTAAGTTAAGGAATAATACGAACGGACCAACTTTGAAGTTTGTTGAATCTTCGTTATTGTTGGCTACTTTTACTTTTATATCTTTAATCAGGATCTTTACAGTATCAAGAATTTAAACAGTCTGAATATCGCCAATTGAATCAACAGAACTGACACCGCTGAAACTTAAATTGTCAGCTTCAGTAGTTGAAACTGTTGAGTCTCCGCAGCCGTTTAAAGCCGCAATTGAAATAAATGCTGCAATTATAAGCGCACTTATTTTGTATTTTAAATTAATTGATTTCATTTTTATTATTTATTTTTTTTGTTTCCGTTATTTTTATCTTTATTACCATCGCTGCCTTTTTGTTTATTTCCATTATCGTTTCCTTTTTTATCATTTCCATTGTTATCGTTTCCTTTTTTGTCATTTCCTTTTACATTATCATCCTCTTTCTTCCCTTTATTCTTATCATACATATTACCGTCATCGCTCTTTTTTATTTCTTTTTGGAATTCTTTTTCATTTTTCTTTATCTCTTTCTGTTCATTCTTCAATTGTTTTTCATAGTCTTTATTTGTGTTACCATTTGACCGGTTTTCGTTCCACTCACCGTATTTTTTGTACGATTTAGGCTGGTTAACATTAAATTTTTTATTGTCTTTACTCTTATATCTTTTGAAGCCGGGTTTATACACATAATATTCATTCCCTGTATATCTGACTTCAGTGTAAGTTCTTACAGGCTGAATACTTATGAGCTCTATATTTCTGCCGTAAATTGCCTGTATTAGCCCAAGGTCAGGACCTCTGTTCACCAATAAATTATCAACCAAAACCAAACCTACCAGGGATGCAAAATCATTTACAACAATACGTTCACCGCTTTGGTAATAGTTATTGTTATACTTATATACCTCGGGTTCAACAAAGTATTTTTTTTCAACTATGATGTAATTGTTGTTATCAATTACGGGTGAGCTCATTGAGCCGTTAACCATATAAACTGATGGCGGAAGCGGTGCCCATGATACATACTGGTCGTTCTGTTTCCAATCAACCCATGCCGGTGCCCATACTCTGCCGGGTACCCACAGCCAGCCTGCTTCAGGGTTTTTAACCCATCTGCCATAGTGCGATGTGGTTTCTTCAGGGGGTGTGTTCGCTTTAAAATACCATCCTGATTTTGTATTTACCCATTTACCATTGCTGTATGGAACGTAAACCGGGTCTGATCCTTCAACACTCATTACAGCCAGTGTTGGAGAAGGTTTCCATACATAAACCAATCCGTTGCTTTCGTATGAAGAGGCGTAAGCGTCCTGAATTCCCAAAAGACCGGCAAGCGTGATGCCGCTCTTATTGTTGAAATCAGA
Organism: Ignavibacteria bacterium; assembly: GCA_013140565.1. Lineage (GTDB taxonomy): Bacteria > Bacteroidota > Ignavibacteria > Tepidaquicellales > OLB5 > OLB5. The sequence continues at coordinate 4,558 of JABFSP010000358.1, read as the reverse complement.
TTGAACTGTTTGGGGTTTCATGCCGATATCTTCAGGTTTTACCTGGATCCATTCACCATGAGGCGCAAGCTGTTCATAAAATTCCATGTAATTAACGGTTGTAAGGTCTTCGTCAGATTCCGCGAGATCTTTATCTTCGACGGCAGTTGCTTCAAGGTTCTTATCACCTTCTTCAAACTGATCTTTAGACAGGTTACCATCTGCGGTTTTAGTGCAGGAGTAGAACATGAATGAAGCAAGCATAATTAAAACCATGCCAAGAGTACGTAAAATAATTTTTGTATCCATTTTTGTAAAACTCAATTCTTTTTAATTTAGCATCAAAAAGCTAGAACTTAAAATCTACGCCTAATTCAAGTGCGTTAAAGTTAAAGTTGCCAAGCCCGAACCTGAAAACACCTGCTACTGCCGGACTGAAGAAATATCTTCCGCCAGCCTGACCCCATGCCCACAAACCGCTTTCCTTTAAAGAATTGCCGTTAGGTGAGGATGAAAAGAATCCTAAAACCACACCAAGGAAAGGAACGAACTTACCGCTGCCTACCTGGTTGAACTGATAATTTGCCTGTCCACCAACAAATACATTTGAAAATCTTTCGAGCCTGCTATCGGGATAGCTTGAATACCTGAGTAGTGCTCCAAGACCTATTGAACCGATACCTGCCTGTGTAACCTGGTTTTCATAGTTGAAACCAAAAGTTGGAGTTTGGTTTTTTGCCCAGAACCCAAGGGTACCGCCCATCATGTTATCGCCTTCTTTTAACTGACCAAACGATATAGCGGTCAGTGTGATCATGAATAATAGAGAATAAATTGAAGTTTTCATTTTTGTTTTCTTTTAATTTTACAGAGTATAAACCCCGCAATTGATATCTGTTTCAGATATCCTTTAAAATTTGCAGATCGAATATTTTCTGGAATACTTGCAAGGGAAGTAATAAGTTTACGGTAGCAGGGGGTTAAAGCTCATTACCGGATCAGAGCTTAGGGCTTTCCGATCCGGCTGCAAATGAGCGTTTCAAATTCTTTTATTTCTTCTTCAAAGGTCTCTTAGGCTGACCAAAGTACAAACTTACACCGGCATAGAACTGGAGGTAAGCCATTTTCTTTGATTTTTGAGTAGTTGTTTCTTTATCGTTCAAACCATAGGTAGTACTTGAACCTGCAGTTGAATCCTTGCCGAATAAGTTAGCAAAAGAATATCTTCCTCCGATTACAACACCAACATTTTTACTAAGTTTAACATCTACGCCTGCTGCAAACATTGCACCAAATCTTACAGCTGATGTCATATTAGCTTCAAAACCGGCTGGTCCACCATTGCCGCTCTGAATAAGTGATGTTTTACCACCAATTATATTTGTCGTAAACTGAACATTTACAAACGGGTTTGCCGGTCTCTTTGGAGCAAAATCATATTCGGCGCCTACACCAATGGTAAACATATTCATATCAGTCCTAAATGTTCCAATTCCAAATGAACTATCATTTACACCAATATCACCACTGCTCATCATTGTATATGTTAATGAAGCCAATATACCGAATGTACTTTTTTTATCAATATAATATTTTACATCACCTCCAAAGTTAAATCCAGCTTTCATAAAATAGGGCCTTGGATTTTTTACATTAATTATGTCCGTTGGATATGAACCCTTAAGATCAGGAAGCGGCAATGTATAACCACCATGTAAATGAATATTCCATTTAGGCACTGCGAAAGTTTGGGCTTTTAAGCCTGTTGCTGCAAATAATAACACTAAAACGATGACTAATGTATTAATTTTTTTCAATTTTGTTTCTCCTTAAATTGTTTATGATTTTTAAATGCTTGTCTAATTTTGAATCTTTTATGTAACCAATCTACCTGTTTTGTACCCTTGAAACAATCAGCCAACAGGATGATATAAGGACTACATCCTATGGTTGATTAAGTAAATGCTCATATTTGGAGTCTATTTAGCACTTTCATGCAATTAGAAAGTGTGAATGACGCGTTCACTAAAGGATTTTCTCTGATATTTTTCAGGAAAATTTGTAACATTAATTTCAACTTCACTCCTCCGGTAACCTTTTGAACTTGCAAAGTTTATTCCATAATCAAGAAGATTCTGTTCGTTGCTTCCAACTACTGATAAAAGCAGGATACCGTCATCTATTGTTTGTACAATTAATTTATACATAATTTACAGTCCTTTAATTAAATGAACCAAATCTAAGCTTATTTGTTTTAATTAACGCTTAATATCTGGGATCTGAAATCATTATCGCCATTGGTATTAATTCTTACGCGGAATGACATCCTGTATCCATATACTGAAAACGGTACTCTGTCTGTTGCTTCACGCGGCTGTAGAATTCCGTATACATTCCTGAGTGTAAGTCCTGCATCTTTTTTCCCTTTAAGCCAGAAACAATAAACCGGGGCTGAGCTAAGCGGAGCATTAAAGTATCCCCATGCGCTTGTACCATCTTCAGTAAAATCAATAGCTCTTAAACTATCATGACCCGTTGTATAGATACTTGATAATGTATCAAATGACTGTGAAGTAAGATCTGAATACACCCTGAAGAACCTGATCTCATATCCTGAAGGCAACGGATTGTTTAGGAACTGACCGTTTTGAAGGAAAAAGTCCATACCAAGATTGTTCTGGTCATTTAAGCTGCAATCACGTGAAGCGGCTGTATCAATTGTATTGTTACCATTTAACAGGTTTAATCCTGTATAGGAAAAAAATGCAGCCGAGTCTTCATCAACGCCGATGCTGTCAAATGAAAATACATTCGGATTATCTTCATATGTTGTACCCGGATCTGTTGTATCATCAGCACAACCCGCTATAAAAGCGAATAATGTTATAAATAACATTGCTGTTACCTGTTTCGAATACTTTAAAATTGATTTCATTTGTTATATATTTTAGTTTTTAAATTTTTGATTCTGTTAAAAGATTATTTTCTGTTCATTGACCACTCACCGGTAGTTTTTACTTCAAGTAAATATGCGCCGGTTTGGGGAACGGAAATAATTTGTTTTTCATTTACCGGGCCATCAGTATCTACCAGTTCAGTAAATAGTGTTCCGTCAGTGTTTAATATTCTGGCTGTAAATTTAGAGGTACCTTCATAAACCAGATTAATTTCTGCCGTCCCTTTGATAAGATCAATTATCTGTGATTCATCGCCGTTAAAATTGAAATATATTTTGTACTGTTCACTTATTGATTCATTTTGTACCGTTTTTTTTGCCGATTGATGCTCAGTAGTTGGAGCTTTATCGTTACTATAGTACATCACGCCTAAAGTAATTATCAGCATCATCACAAGTATAAAAGCGGCATATTTCAGAATGTTAGCCATAAAATTGTTATTTTTTAGTCTTTTCTAAATTTGCGTTCATGCTACTTTTCTGCCTGTGACCAGTCTGAAAATAAGAATTACTACCGCTGCGATAAGCAGGATGTGAATAAAACCACCCATCGTGTATGAACTTACAAAGCCAATCAGCCATAGTACTAACAGAATTACGAATATTGTCCACAACATGATATTACTCCTTATTTAGTCATTTACTTAATTTGCTTCCTGTGCAGATTTTTTTGAATATTGTACTGATTTGGATACGAAATACAAACTATCTTTAATACAAATAGTCTTGAAGAGTTCTGTATCTTAAACTGTTTTTCTGCCAGTAATAAGGTTGAATACCAATACAATTACTGCCACTACCAGAAGAATATGAATTAATCCACCACCAAATGAAAAGCTGAAACCGAGTAGCCAAAGGATTAATAGTATTACAAAAATTGTCCACAACATGAGATATCTCCTTGTTTAGTTAATATTTATTGATCTGTTATTTAAAAAAGAACTGCAGAGATAACTTAATAGGGTACGAGCCTTATCATAAGTGTATAAAATTATTATCTCTGCAATTACTTTGATGACGTCTTAATGCTGCTGTTACTGCAACATTATTGAAGGAAAAACTAAAATCTTTACTATTAATATGTCTGATCAGATTCCTTTTTTGCAAGACTGTGAAGATCTTTCCCTGATCTGCGTTCTTCTTTAAACGCTTCAATCCCGGTTTTGAAAGAATCTTTTACCCGTTCCGCTTTATTAACTATCTTATCTACCCCTGTATTCAGAAATTCATTTGCACTTTCAAACGTTGTCTCAGCTGTTTCCTTTGCTCCGTTCCAGGAATCATACGTTAATTTTTTACCCTGGTCTATCAATTCTCCGGTCTTTCTGCTGATATCATTCCTCAAGTGCCTTCCTGATTTAGGCGCGTACATTAATGCTATCGCGCTGCCTACAGCGCTGCCAATGAGAAAACTTAATAAAAATCCACCCGTTCTTTTTGTTGTCATTATATTTTCCTTTGTTTAAAAAATTTACTTTCTGTTTAAAAAATTCAAGCGTGGCGGATTTGCGGATCCGTTACAGACCCTCGAAAGCGGCAGCTTAAGTAGGAGAAAACTAAGCTACAGTTTGCTTTAATTGAAGAAATTATTATTTTCATTCCCGCCACTGCCTGAAAAATCAC
>JABFSP010000318.1 GCA_013140565.1 Ignavibacteria bacterium | reverse complement strand
CTCTTTATTGTTGACCACTTCGAGTGTCCTGACATACTGTACTAAAATAATATATTAAACTTACTTAATTCAAATATAACTTAATTAGCTTTTTTGCCTTTTTGAAATCAAGCGAAGCTTGATTGAAATCCGGCTTCGACGGATGACTTTTGCCTTTTGACTCAGCTAATTGTTGAGCCACACTTTTTGTGGCGAAACCTTACTCCAAAGGAGGAAGATTAATTGATCTTCAGGTCTCTTATCCTGAACTGCGTCTTCGTATTTCCGTTCCAGTGATTTTCTTCAACGGAATATATTATATCAAGCTTTGTTCCCGTTTTTAAATGATAGCGTGAAGTCTCATCAAGATCGGGTGACTGGTAGTACACACAATCAAAGCTGTAGTTATCAAACCTGTTGCCGTTTTGTGTACCTTTGCGCACTTTAAACACTGTGGTTGAACCGTTATACGTCTTTGGGTCACCCACTATAACAAGATCACGGGTTAAAAAAATGGGCGTCATATTACCCGGGCCGAACGGCTCGAAGTGACTCAATATTTTAACAAAACGCTGGTTAACCTCAGATACGTCAATTTCAGCATCCACCTTTATTTCAGGCACAAGCAGTTCTTTGCCGTTCACTGTATCATTGATGATCGTTTTGGCTATCCTGTTAAATGTATTTCTGAATTCCTCGACCTTTTCAATTTCAATTTCAATGCCCGCTGCGTGGAAGTGACCGCCGAACTGTACAACCGCTCCGCATTCTTCCGATGTGCGTTTAATTGCTTCATAAATATTGAAATTATTGATACTTCGCGCTGAACCTTTTGCATATCCGTTGAATGTAGTGAGAATAATTGAAGGCCTGTAATACTTCTCAACCATTCTTGATGCGATTATGCCAAGCACGCCGGGGTGCCACTCAGGATTATGAAGCACTATCGCAACATCATCCTTCGCGTCACTGTTTATTGTTTCAATTTTATAATTTTCATAGGAACTCTGCGCCTGCAGATAAATTTCGCTGTCGATTTTCTTGCGGTTGGAGTTTTCCGACTCAAGAACGCTCATTAATTCTTCGGCTTCTTCAATTGATTTGCTGGTAAGGAATTTTACAGCGCGCGTTGCGTCACCAAGTCTGCCAACTGCGTTAATACGCGGGCCTATGGTAAATACAACATTTGATGTTGTGATATGTTCAAGCTTTAAGCTGGAATTTTTGAATATCGTGGCGAAGCTGGGTCTGGGGTTATTTAATATCTGCTTAAAGCCATAGCTTATTAGTGTTCTGTTCTCATCAATCACGGGAACCATATCGGCAGCAGTCGCGACGGCAACAAAATCAAGTAATGCCTGCCAGTCATCAAGCTTAAGCTTCTGGCATACTCCCTGTATGAGTTTAAATGCCACACCTGTGCCGCAAAGACTCTTGAACGGGTAATTGCAGTCCGCCTGAAGCGCATCAAGTATTGCGTATGCGTTTGGTATAGTTGCAGGCGGCTGGTGATGGTCGCAGATTATCATGTCAATTCCAAGGGAAGAGGCATACTCGACTTTATCAACTGCGGTGATGCCGCAATCGATAGCCACAATCAGCTTTATGCCAAGCGAATTCGCGTGATCTATCCCTGTGTTGGAAAGGCCATAACCATCTGTAAATCTATCGGGTATGAAAACTTCGTTGGGTACACCAAGATCTCTTAAAAATGTATGGAACATGGAAACTCCGGATGTACCATCTACATCGTAGTCACCAAAGATAAGGATCTTTTCTTTATTCTTTATAACCTCTATGATCCTTTCGGATGCTTTTTCCATTCCCTTCATAAGGAACGGGTCATAGAGATTTTTTAAATCATGGACGAAAAACTTCTTCGCATCAGAGCGTGAGTGGATCTTCCTCGTAACAAGAATTCCGGCAAGTGAGGAGGGAACATTTATCTCCTGAGAAAGTATTTTAACTTTTTCTTCATCCGCTGCGCTTGATATTGTCCATTTCTTCCTGATTGCACTGGACATTCAATTTTAATTTATTTTTATAGTGCCCGGAGCGAGACTCGAACTCGCACTCCGTAACCGGAACTGCGCCCTGAACACAGCGTGTATACCAATTTCACCATCCGGGCTGGATTGTAATATGTAAAAACAGGTATTTTACCGGCATCTATTGCCGATAAACTAATAAATTTACGAAATTTTTAGGTTAATTTCAATTAATGTATTAATGCTTACAATTACAAATATACATAAAATTTGCCGAATTTATCGGCAGGGTATATGTTCTTTCTTGCTAAAATAACATGTTTATTATTAATTTGTATATTTTAAGAAATCATATTAATTTAGAATAATCAAATTCCAGACAATTTGAAAAAGCTGTTTAAAATATCACTTACGCTTGTAATTACAGCAATACTAGTAACAGGCATAATAATGCCTGAAATAATAATGGGTACACCTGCCTCACCCGCAATTGGCAACTGGTATCAGCAGTTTATGCCTAATCTGAATAATGAACCTATAAAAGATATAATTTTTCTTGATAGTCTAACAGGTTTTGCTGTAACGGGGGATGGCTTACCAAATGATTCTAACTATATACTTAAAACAATAAATGGCGGTGATAACTGGGTAATAAAATACAGGGCATACAGGGATTTTTATAGGATACAGTTTATAAACCAAAATACAGGATTTGCTTGCGGGGGTTTTAATTCAATAGGACAGGGATTATTTAAAACAACAAATGGCGGTGAAAACTGGTTTAACATAAATGCACCGGGCTCAATATATTTTGAAGATATGAGCGTATTGAATGAAGATACCATGTGGCTTGTACAAAGTAGCGGAGGAGATGGCGGCGTATTTCGTACAACTGATAGCGGCACAAGCTGGCAGCAGCAATTAAATCTCGGAAGCCAGAACCCCAGTAAGATATATATGTATAATGCAAGAATAGGGTTTGTATCTTCAACAGCAGGGTTATATAAAACAACTAGCAGTGGCATAAACTGGTTTAACGCTTCGAATGATTTTTCGTTTTCTGATTTATTCTTTATAGATAGCCTTACAGGCTGGAAGGCAAGTGGGTTCATAAAAAAAACAACTAATGGTGGTTTGAACTGGATAAATCAACCTATACCGCAGGGAGGCAATATTCTGGGAAGCGGGGCTATTAGATTTATGAATAATGATAATGACACAATATGGGCAGTAGGCGAATCTATTATTGTACCCGGAAATCCGTCAACCAGAGGACTATTATTCAGGACAACGGATGGCGGTAATACATGGAAATATCAGCTTCCGGATACTGCAATTCATATAACAAGATATATGTTTGGCCGGTTTATTAATAATAGAATTGGCTGGGCATACAGTTTAAGTCCCGTAGGCATTCATACAACTAACGGTGGTGATACAAATTTCATAACAAGCTTGCGGCAAATAAGCACCAGCATTCCTAAAGTTTTTAAGCTTTACCAGAATTACCCTAATCCTTTCAACCCTAAAACAAATATCAAATACAGCGTGAAACGTCAAACGTCAAACGTGAAACTCATAGTTTATGATATACAGGGAAAACAAAAAACAGAGCTTGTAAATCAAAAACAGACGGCGGGAACATATGAAGTTGATTTTTCAGGAAGTAACTATTCATCAGGAGTATATTTTTATAAATTAATTGTAAATTCTGGAAAGGAGGTATTTACTGACACAAAACAGATGGTTTTAATTAAATAACTAATAACAAATATCAAATACCATCATTATTAAGTATTACTCCCCCGTTGTTGGTGTTGCATGACTTG
>JABFSP010000162.1 GCA_013140565.1 Ignavibacteria bacterium | reverse complement strand
CCGAATGTAATTTATGCGGGCTTAAAGGAAAACGGGAACAATTCGGAAGTACTTGTGGGTTTTATTGATAAGATAATATATAATTTTGGGGTGAAACCCGATAAGCGCTTTATACCACATATAACGCTGGGCAGATTTAACAGGAACAAACGTAGAAAAATCACAGAACCGCTGGATTTTTCAATCCAGAAATTTAAAATTGAATTTGAATCATTCTGCCTTATGCAAAGCAGGCTAACGCCTGCGGGTTCAGTTTACGAGTTATTAAATAAATTTAATTTCAGAAAATAAATATGCCATTTTACGAATACCAATGTTCAAACTGCGGTCATACTCTTGAAGAACTGCAGAAAATGAGTGATGAGCCATTGAAAAAATGCCCGAATTGCGGGAAAAATACGCTGCAAAAACTGATAGGCACAGGCGGAGGACTCATTTTCAAAGGAAGCGGTTTTTACCTTACTGATTATAAAAATAAACCTCAAAGCGGGAGCAAGTCAGGCAAATCTACAACTACAAAAACGGTAGATTCAACAACTTCAGAGAATAAAAGTGAGTCCACTTCGTCTAAGGATGCAAAATCAGCTGAAAAGAAGACAAGCTCAAAGAAAGATAAAAAATAAATAATGTACTCAGTAGAATTTAATAAACTTCCGAACTTCAATAACCTTTTTTTAGATTACATTTCTTCTACCGAAGAAGAAAACGCAAAACTGAAACCCTTTTTCAATGTAATGTTCAGGGAAAATGAAGATATCTTCAAAGTTGTTGATGAGAAAGTTCACAATTACAATACAAGCAGGTATTTTGATAAGAACGTACTTATTGATATACTCAAAAGGCAGAATGTAACATATGGCGGTGATGAGTTTACCGCTGCAAATATTGAATTACTTATCAACGATAATACCTTTACTGTAGTTACAGGACAGCAGGTAAGTTTATACACGGGTCCGTTTTACACAATACTAAAAACAATTTCAGCGGTAAAGCTGGCGAAGGATCTGAAAGAAAGATTTCCGCAGTTCAATTTTGTTCCTGTGTTCTGGCTGGAATCAGAGGACCACGATATTGATGAAGCTAATCATACTTATTTAATTGACAGGCAAAATGAGCTTGTGAGAGTCGGGTTTGAAGATGAAAACGCAAATCAGGATGAAGGCTCAAAGCGAAATACGCCGCCGGTCGGTTCGATCGTATTTGGTGAGCTTATTAACAGCATTAACGAGCAGCTCAGAAGCTCCCTAATTGATACCGATTTTAAGGATAAGATAATGAACATGGTAACAAAACATTACCGCGAAGGTAATGATTATAAAACGGCATTCGCCGGTTTGATGAACGATATTTTCAAGGGATACGGTGTTGTTTTTATTGACCCTTCGGATCATGAAATAAAAAGACTGCTCATTCCTGTATTCGAAAAAGAGCTGACAAGCTCACCTAAACTGTGTGAGACTATTATAACCCAGAGCGCCGAGCTTGAAAAAAAATATGACCTTCAGGTTAAGCCTAAAGTAATTAACATGTTTTTCCTGCATAATAATAACAGGCTGTTAATTGAGCCGCGTGACGGAGGTAAATTCGCACTTAAGAATTCAAAACGCAGGTTTGAAAATGAAGAATTACTGAATTTACTTCAGGAAAACCCTGAACTCTTCAGTCCGAATGTTGTTTTAAGACCCATTTGCCAGGATTATCTGCTGCCAACAGCAGCATATATCGGCGGTCCCGGAGAGATATCGTACTTTGCCCAATTCAAGCCGGCTTATAAACATTATGATATTACAATGCCTGTAATCTATCCCAGGGTATCAGTCAGCATCATTGAAGGGAAAATTGCGAAGTTCATGAATAACTTCAACGTTAAGCTCGAAGATATCTACCACCACAGTTTTCTGGTTTCAAAGGTTGTTGATAAGCTTTCCGAAGTCAAAATTGATGATGAAATTTCAAAATACATTGATGAGCTTAACAAGGTATTTTACGATATGCGCAATATGACGGTTAAAGTTGACCAGACTCTTCTGAACGCTGTTGATAATATGAAGGAAAAGACCAAACAGAATTTAGAACATTTTAGAAGCAAGCTGATAAACGCTCAGGCTAAGAAAAGCGAAACAACAACAACGCAGATAGATAAAGTGACTAATAATGTTTATCCGCAGCACGATTTACAGGAAAGAGTCATAAGTGTAATATACTTCCTTAACAAGTATGATGTTTCTTTTATCAAGAAACTGTTTCATGAACTTGATGTGAGAAATTTCAATCACCAGGTAATTGAAGTCTAAATAATACCCCTAGAATGAACAACGAACAGGTTCGCAGGATACTCATTATCAGGCTTTCATCAATGGGTGATATAATTTTAACAACTCCGTTTGTTGACCTGGCGGCAAAAACATTTCCGCTGGCCCGCATTGATTTTTGCACAAAAGAAAAATTCACAAGCCTGCTAAGGCCAAATCAGAATATTCACAAAGTAATAAAAGCAAAGAATTTCCTTAACTATGAAGCTTTAAAGGACCTTAGGCAGCTGATAAAAATGAGCAATTACAATCTCATTATTGACCTTCAGAACAATCTCAAAACAATTTACCTCAGAACAATACAGGATGCCAAAGTGCATGTTTTTAATAAACATTCATTTAAAAAATACATGTTTGTTAATTTTAAGATAAACTTGTTAAGAGATGAAAAACCCATTACTGAACGATATAAAGAAACTATAAACAGATATGCATCAAAAGAAGACCTTGATACTATAACGCAGCCTGAATTATTTACTGACCCTGCATCAGAACGCTCGATTGAAAATATGTTAGAATCTCTTGGACTGACAAATAAAAACAAACTTATATGCATTCCGGCAGTTTCCGGACATTTTACAAAAACTTATCCTGCAGAATGTTACGCTGAAATTATAAACAATTTTCCTGATGGGAATGCTGTTTTCTTTTTAACCGGCAGGGGTATGGATAGTTTGAATATTCAGTCAATTAGATCACTTACACAAAATAAAAAAGTATATGACCTTTGCGACAGGCTTGAAATTGAAGACTTGATATCACTAGTTAGAAGATGTTCATTGGTAATATGCGGTGATACAGGACCAATGCATATTGCTGAAGCTTTTAATATTCCGATTGTAATGATGGCAGGTTCGAGTGTAAAGGAATTCGGATTTTACCCGCAAAACAGAAAGGCAATTGTTCTGGAAAACAACAGCCTTAAGTGCCGTCCATGTTCACATTACGGTAAAGAAAAATGCCCCAAAGGGCATTTTAAATGCATGAAAGAAATTACACCTGAATTGGTTTTAACTAAGATCAGTTCACTTATTTGATCATAAGCCCTGCCAGAGGGATTTCTTTTAAAATGGCTTTGTCATTTTAAGATCAGCATCTTTTTTGTTACTTTAAAATCCTTTGCTTCCATTTGGTAAAAATACACACCACTTGCCAGATTCTTTCCGTCAAAATCGATTTCATATTCACCATTTTTCATATCTTTATTAACCAATACCGCAACTTCAGTACCATCACTTGCGAAAACTTTAATTATGACATGTGAATATTTCTGCAAAGTGAATTTTATTTTAGTTACCGGGTTGAACGGATTAGGATAATTCTGTTGAAGGCTGAAGAGCGCTGGTGCAATATTGCCCTGGTTGTTTATCCCGATAGCAGGGTTGAGCCTGTATAATATAAGCTGACCTTCAAAATTATAATTTGGTTCTGTATGTCCTGTAGAATTGTAGTTGCAGTCAGCACATGTTACGCCGTTCACGCAATTGGGATTTGTGGGTCTGCATAAATTAACATAAGGCTCAATATTGTAATCTACTGTAGAACTATCCCCAATTGTTACAAGGGTTGTAATATCCAGATCCCACGGAATTACATCTGCCCCCGGGCACCAGCCTGCGCGGGCAAACTGCCACGTGCCTCCCTGCGGACTACACGGATTTAATCCGCAGTTTTGACGCCATAAGTTATGTGTAAGTGAATCTGAATTTACTACCAACTGGTGATATTTAACACTGAATTCAGCTGCATTGTGTGAATTGCCCTGCCCATGACCTGTAGCTATCATTCTGCCTTTTACTTTTACTGTTTGAGGGTCAATATAAACTCTCATAGGCTGCAAATAATTTTCATGCGGGTCAGCAGTATCACCATAAACGATGTAATGATCCTGCCATAAATTAATAACTTTAAACGGTTTATAATAAGCTTCCCCTTCAATGAATGCGAATTCAATCGTTGTCAGCCAACCTCTTGTGCCGCCAATCCAGCTTTCGATATAATTTCCCAAAATCTGCGTATCGTGCAGCAGCGGCATGTAATCGGTAACATCTATCCAGAAAGTGCACGTGCCGGGATATCCGCCGCCTACAATGTTATAAGGGGTTACCACACGACCAATTTCATACCCCTGGCCCGTTGCGGTATCAGTATATAATTTGATCCAGCCAAGCCTGTCCCACGGGTCACATCCCGCTGCCGGGCAGCCGATGGTGTATTTCATTAATATTTTTTCGTAGTGGTTTGTTGTATCAGGGAAAGTTACAGTGCTGTAATTTACAGTTGCCCAGTTATGATAGCTTTGGTTAAAAGCAGTGACCCATGTTGTATCACCGGGCACAGCAAATGAAGTAAATTTAATGGCAACAAATAATAGAAAAGCAATCGTAATATTTTTCATTATACAATTAATTAGATATTTAGTGCTGTAATATAATTATATAAAAGTATATTAAATATAATTTTATTCATCATGGGATGGGTTTTTTGGAATTTTGTCAATAGTGACACAGTTAATACGTTCTATTTTTACTAATACTCAATATTTATAAATTTTTCAAAGAACAAAAACGGCACACAAATTGTTAATACTATATACAAATGAATTAGAAAGGGCAAATTATGTCAAAATCACACAACACAAACCGGGCAACAATTATTTCCCGTCCAACAGTACACAGAACTGATATAAGCAAACAGGATGTTAAAATCCTTAGTGAGGAAAGAAGAGATCAATTGAACATAAAGCAGGGAAAACTCGAAAAACGCAAAGAATCGGAATTTAAGGAAGAGGAAACCAAGTCTAATGAAAATAAACCTGAACCAAAGAACATTTTGGAAGACGAAGAAAAGCCAAAACCCATAGGGGAGCGCGTTGATGACAAGGATGAAGATGAAGGGCTTAAGGAATCCTATGAAATGGATAACCGTAAAGCGATTGACGGCACCGCCGACGATATTAATAATGTTGGCGGTGAATTGAATAAAAGAACAACTTTTTGATTACAGCTATTTAATCAGCACCATTTTCCGGGTTTCTTTAAATGAACCTAATGTAATGACATAAAAATACACTCCGCTCATAAAAGCTGATGCATCCCAATCTACTTCATATGTTCCGGGCTGCAATTGTTGGTTTACCAAAACTGCAACCTGCCTGCCGAGGATATCGTACACAGAAAGGAATGTCTCTGCTGCTGATCCAGTCTGCGGAATTTGAAATTTTATCTTTGTTGCAGGATTGAATGGATTGGGATAGTTTTGGGAGAGTGAAAATTGTGTGGGTGCTTCAGAAGAAATGGTATTAATTCCTATAGGTATACTTCCAGTTGAGTTTTTTAATATTTTACCATTTTTACCTACTACCCACCCTAAATTTGGTGAAACAAAATATATTGATAACAAATCTGTGCTAACATTTGAATTATATGAAATCCAATTTAGTCCTTCATTTGTTGTATAATACATAACACCTAACCTACCAATCGCCCAACCAGTCTGTTGATTTAAAAATTCAATTGATTGCAAATTCTGAATGTTGCTCTTTATAACCCAGTTTGCACCTAAATTAGTTGAGATATAAATTGAAGTATTATTTACAGCCCAACATGTTTGATTATTTATCAAAGACTTCAAATAGAAGATTTTTGTAAAATTCACATTTGGTCCGGGACTTACGTTAACCCAATTTTCGCCCAAATTTGAGCTGCGGAATATATATCCTGCATCACCAACAGCAATAACAATATTATTATTTAAAATACTTATACTTCGTAATTTTGATTCCCCGGAATTAGGTTCGAAGACATTTACCCATGAGTCTCCTCCATTGGTTGTTCTCCTAATATATGGGAAATATAAGATACTGGCATTCCTGCTTCCACATACAAAACCAGTTAAATCATTTAGAAAATCACAGTCATAAAAATCTCTTAATTCAGCAAATGACTGATTCCATGTCTCTCCAGCATCTGTAGTTTTCAAAACCTTTCCAAATGCTCCACCACCTAGTGCGGCCCAACCCGTATTATTTGAGCTGAATTTTATAGAATTAAAATGGGTACTTCCTTGTGAAGATTTAGTAGTCCAATTAGCTCCTCCGTTAATTGTTTTCCAAATAGCACTTTCATTTGATGAAGTGCATGTAAATCCTGTTAAAGAATCAACAAAAAATACACTAGTTAAATGATCTGTTAACGGGCTCAGCATATACCAACTGCCCTGAGGATAAATTTTTTGGGAGATACAAAATAACACAATTATAGGTACAATAATTATTTTATTCATTTTAATAACACCATCCTTTTTATTTCAAAGAAAGAACCTAAATTTATTTTATAGAAATACACGCCGCTAGGATATACAGAAGCATACCAATCTACTTCATATGTTCCGGGTTTGAGTTGTTCATTCACCAAAACTGCTACCTGCCTGCCGAGGATATCGTACACAGAAAGAATTGTCTGCGAAGCATAACCGGCGGGAATCGCAAATTTTATCTTTGTTGCAGGATTGAAGGGGTTGGGATAGTTTTGGGAAAGTGAAAATTGCGATGGGATTTCTGATGAAACTGGGTCGATTCCTATTGGTTGAGAAAATTTTAATGTTATATAATCAAAGTGTGAAATTGATGCCATACTCTTTCCTGTGATATAAATTTCATTATTGTTTCCTAACTTCATATCGTATGCTGCATCTTCCATATTTGATGGACTTTGATATTGATAATAAAATAAAGAATCCCCTGCTTCAGTGTATTTTTTTAGAATAATAACTCTTCGTACCCAATTCACAAAATAATTAGCCATAACTAATGTATTATTATCTTTATCCAGCAAAGTTTTAATGTTACTTCCATTAAAATTACCCATTATTGAGTTGCTCCATTTCTGGGATCCCGAAGAATCATATTTAATTGTAACTAAGTCACCATAATAGTATGAGTATCCAGTAACATACGAATTTCCCGAACCATCAACATTGACAGAATACGCAGTTTCGTTCATAATATTAAAGAACTTCTCCCATATAAAATTGCCAACTTTACTGTATTTTGCTGTCCAGAAATCAGTGCTGCCTGATCTGTAAGTATCCCCAGTTACTATTATATTGCCGGCCTGATCTATACACATATCATTTGGCACCCTATTTGATTTTCGAGTAACCCAAATCATTTGACCTGAGGAATCGTATTTAATAATCACGAAAAGAGAATTATTTGTACCCGTTACATATAAGTTTCCTAAGCTATCAAGAATCAATTTCTGTGGATTCGCATATGTTTGAGATGTATCAATAAATCTCCTTGTCCAGAGCGTGTCTCCGTTAGATGCAAACTTAACAATTAAGAAACAACCATTACCTACTTCGTTACTTTTACCTAAAATATATGTGTTACTTGAGGTATCCATAGCCATAGAAATATCTGAGAATGATCTCCCCGGGATTCCGAAAAATCTTTTAGCCCATAATTGAACCCCCGAATTGCTGTATTTCAATAGTATCAATTCAAACAAATTACTATAATTAGAAATCCCTGAAACAACTGCATTCCCATATTTATCACACATGATCTTTACTGGATAATCATCCAAATTTGTGTTGCCACTGTAATTCTTACTCCAAATCAGATTTCCGCTGTTATCGTATTTAATAGTTGTTATATCATAATTATTACCGTTATAACTTCTGCCCGTAACATATGAATTTCCGACATTGTCAATATCAATTGAAAACGCATCATCTTCACCATTTATTGGATTGTTATATCTTCTTTCCCATTCCAGCTGTAGCTGGGAATATAAACTACTTAGACTTAAAAATACGAAAAGGAAAAATATGAATGATATTTTCATAACTAAAAGGAAGTTAGTTATACAAAATTATACAACAATAAGGCATAAATCAAGCTAAATTCTTATTATCTTTAATGTTTAAACATATTAAATTATATTTGTTGATATGAAGAAAATACTGCTAAACGGCGAAAATCTGACAGTTTCACAGGCAAAAGAAATAGTTGATAAGAACCTGGAAATAGGCATATCAAACAGCACCATTACAAAGATCAAAACCTCACGAAACGTAATTGAAAAGTGGATCAAGAATGACGAGGTCATTTACGGAGTAACTACAGGCTTTGGTGAATTTAAGGATGTTAAGATTCCTCAGAAAGATATCGAAAAACTTCAGCATAATCTGATTATTTCACACTCCGCCGGAGTTGGCGAACCGCTTCCAAGGAATATTGTAAGGCTCATGCTGCTATTAAGGATAAACTCACTGGTAAAAGGTTACAGCGGCGTGAGGCTTGAACTTGTTAAACAGCTCATCAAAATTTTTAATTTTGGCATTACCGCATATATTCCTTCGCAGGGTTCTGTCGGTTCATCAGGTGATCTTGCTCCGCTCTCACATCTTGCAGGTGTAGTGATTGGTGAAGGCTACGCATACTTTGGAAATGAACTACTGCCCGCGAAGCATGTACTAGCTGAACATGGCCTGCGGCCATTCAAGCTTAGCGCAAAAGAAGGCCTTGCCTTAATAAACGGTACACAGATGATGAGCGCATTTGGTGTTGAAGTTCTGTACCGTGCGAAAAGGCTTTCGAAACTGGCTGATATTTCAGGAGCATTAAGCATAGAAGCATTAAAAGGAACTGATACTGCATTCAGCGACAAACTGCAGCGTGTCAGACCACATACGGGACAAATAAACACCGCAGCAAATCTGCGTAGACTGCTTAAGAACAGTAAAATTAGGCTTTCACATATTGATTGCGGGAAAGTGCAGGATGCTTATTCATTACGCTGTATGCCGCAGGTTCACGGCGCAGTTAAAGATACAATTGAATATGTTAACAAAGTAATTGAAACTGAAATTAATTCCGCAACTGATAACCCACTTATCTTCGCAAAGAGTAACGAGCATATTGAAGGCGGGAATTTTCATGGTGAGCCTGTTGCATTGGTTATGGATTTCCTGAAAATAGCATTAAGTGAGCTTGGTAATATCAGTGAGCGCAGAACAGCAAGGTTAGTAGATGGTTCACTTAGCGGCTTGCCGCGATTCTTAACCGCTAAAGGCGGGCTGAATTCAGGCTTAATGATAGCACAATATACCGCCGCATCGCTTGTTTCGGAAAACAAAGTGCTCTCACACCCTGCTTCGGTGGACTCTATTCCAACAAGCGCAAACCAGGAAGACCATAATTCACTTGGAAGTATAGCCGCAAGAAAATGTTTTGAAGTGCTGAACAATACTGAAAAGATAATTGCAATTGAAATTCTTTGTTCATGCCAGGGAATAGATTTCCTGAAGCCGCTTAAATGCGGAAAAGGTACAGGAACTGCTTATGCCGAGATTCGCAGGAATGTGAAACATATTGATGAAGATATATTAATGAGTGAACATATTAATGCTGTTTGTGATGTGATTTTCCGTGAAGGATTTATTGAAAGTGTAGAAAAATCTGCAGGAAAACTTTCTTGAACAAATCCGGACCCAATAAAAAACTGATAGACTTCAGGAAGATATATGAAGAGCTGAAGTATTATGCCATAGGGTTCTACAATAAATTTGATGAAGACCATGTATGGATAATGTCAGCCAGCATCGCTTTCAATATTATTATTTGTATAATTCCTATAACGCTTATACTAACATCAATTCTGGGTATTTATCTTCAGCGCGAAGGCGCAGAAGTGTACCTGAATGACGCGCTGAACAAAGCTGTTGGCTTAACTCCCGAATTCAAAGTAAAAATAATGAACCTGATACTTGGCGCAATTGATGAACTTTCAAGTAATTCCATTATGACGGCAATAATCGGCTCAATCGGCATTCTGTGGACAGCAAGCGGCCTTTTCAGCACTTTACGTGACGTACTGAACAGGATATACAAAACCAGGAGTGATACATTCTATTTATGGGTTAAATTGCGGGATATTGGGATGGTTTTCCTAATACTTGTAGTATTTCTGCTTTCATTTTCTTCCACTTTCATACTCTCAATCTTCCAGGCTATCGATAAATCCTTTTTTGGAGACGCAATTTTAAACCTTGGCTTTACCAGTACCCTGCTGACGCACTTTATTGGACTTATATTTACATTTATAATGTTCTATTTAATATTTAAACTTGTACCGCAGGGTTTTGTTAGCCAGAAAGTAGCCATAATTTCAAGCATCACTGCTGCAATTCTTTACGAAACACTGAAATATTTATTCATTTTTTACCTGGTTTCATTTGCCAATTACCAGCGGGTTTACGGCGCATATGCTGCAATAGTTGCCGTAATTTTCTGGCTGTATTATTCATCGTTTACGTTTGTTATTGGCGCTGAAATGGGTCAGCTTTATAAGGAAAAGAAACTGATAAAAGAAAGTTAAGAATTATTTGGAACAGCGTAAACTATATAAAACACTTGAAAGCGCCTTTAAGCACTTCCCTGATTTTGAAAGCGATAAACAGCTTTTAAGCTACGTGCTGAAGGAAGTTATCAATCACGAAAATATTGAAATTACCGGCGGC
The DNA here is from genome assembly GCA_013140565.1 of Ignavibacteria bacterium. GTDB lineage: Bacteria > Bacteroidota > Ignavibacteria > Tepidaquicellales > OLB5 > OLB5. Next base: position 3,664 of record JABFSP010000162.1, on the reverse strand, counting down.
AGATTGTGGGAATTAAACGACAACAAGTCGTCATATATCATGGTTGAGCAGCACGGCGAAGTAGAAAAAATTAGAAAAGGTTATGCTTTAAAGCTTTCTGACTATCCGATCTTTTATGAAGTTGGCAAAAACCGTTCAGTTCTCGCCAAAGAGACCGACCAGTATTTAAGTAATCTCGGAATTCATTTATTTTCTGCAACCGGGATTGGTGAGAGATTTAAATCAAAAGATAAAAACGGCAAAGACCAATTATTGTACCAGTACATAATGGCATTCAATTCCAGGGATATGAACATTAACCTGATGAATACTATGAATATCATAAGTACATCGGTAAGTTCAATGCTTCGCACCCGTGGAATTGAGACCAAAGCCCGCGCAATTGAAAAGGACCTCGTTAAAGCGCGTGATATTCAGAGGAGCATTCTGCCTGAACATGAATACAGCTTTGCCAACTATGAAATAGTCGGTATATCTATCCCCGATAGAATTGTAGGTGGTGATTTTTTTGATTACCTGACTTTTGGCAATGAGAAAGATAAGCTTGGCATTGCCATTGGCGACGCCGCTTCAAAAGGATTTTCAGCGGCAGCGCAGGCGCTGTATGTATCAGGCGCGCTGAAAATGGGTACCGAAAATGAGCTTAAGATGACCGCTGTTATGAAGAAGATCAACAGTCTGGTACACAGGGTTTTCCCCGATGAAAGATTTCTAACGCTTTTTTACATGGAGCTTTACAAAGATACCAAGGGACTTTGTTTGTACGTAAACGCGGGACATAATCCCCCAATACATTTAAACTACGAAACAAACAGTATGGAAACCCTTGATGCAACGGGACCCGTACTTGGACCGGCACCTGAGCAGGATTATAATACTGATTCATTATACTTAAGCAAAAACGATGTTGTAGTGTTATATACCGATGGTATTGTAGAGGCTGCAAACACGAAGTTTGAGTTCTACGGAGAAGACCGGCTGAAGGAAGTAATATTAAACAGCAAGAATTTTACTGCAAAAGAAATTTGCGCGCATATTATAGAAGATGTCCAGAAATATGCTAATCGCGGAAAGTATTCTGATGATAAAACAATTGTTGTAATAAAAAGAGTTAAATAGCTTTAACAATAAATCAAATAACGAATTATTTTCAAATTTAATATTTAAATAAAATGAATATTCCAGAAGGTTTAAAGTACACAAAAGAGCATGAATGGGTTAAAGTTGAAGGCAACACAGGTACGGTGGGAGTTACTGATTATGCACAGGGAGAGCTTGGCGACATAATATATATTGATGTAACAACCGTTGGCAATGATGTTGCAATGGGAGATACATTTGGCACAATTGAAGCCGTTAAAACGGTTAGTGATATGTATGCCCCTGTATCAGGTAAAATTGCTGAGTTCAATTCGGCGGTGAATGATAATCCTGCGAGCATAAACCAGGATCCTTACGGGGCAGGCTGGCTTGTAAAGATAGAAATGTCAAATATGGGTGATCTTGATTCACTTCTTTCGCCTGAAGAATACAAGAATCTTATTGGCGGGTAATTCTTAAATCCTGAGCAAAGTTCATTCATCCGATGACTAATTGTCATCGGATGAATATTTATTTAATCAACACCATACGTTTAGTTTCTGTATACTCATCTGTTACTAGCGAGTAAAAATACACACCGCTTGCAAATCCCGTGCCATTCCAATCAACTGAATAACTTCCGGGTTTTAGCTGCTCGTTTACGAGATTGGCGACTACCCTTCCGGAAAGATCATAGATAATAATTTTAGTGTATGCCGGGTTTGGAATATCAAACTTGATTTTTGTTACGGGATTAAAAGGGTTCGGATAATTTGGCAGCAATGCAAATTTATCGGGAATTTCAGTGCTGATGATATTTATTCCGATAGGTGAAATTGTTATAGCCGCTGATGTAATTTTTGTGCTTACCACAAAATCACTGCCATCAATTGTATTATTGTTGTTTTTATCATACCACAAGGCAGTATATAGATCATAAGTACCGGATGCAGTGTTACATGGTATTTTGAATACGCGGCTGTAATTTGCCGTTCCCGAAGTAAAAGTGCGCTCAATATCATTTGTGGGGTCTGATATCCAGTTTTCAGTTCCGGTTGGCGCAATTGATGCGCCTATCATTAAACTACCGGTTCCAATTGTTGTGACATTACTGTTTATTGTCACCTGTGCACAAGGATTTGCTGCCGTAGGGGATGAAACTGATGAATTAATTACTGCGCTTGTCCCTTGAGTAATCTGCCAATTCTGCGGCGATACTGTATAATAATGAGCCAATATTCCCTGCCATGTTTTTGTGCCGTATGAATGCGCTGTACCCTGGCTGCAGGGACTTGATGTACTTACTACCCTTCCTGTTGCCCAGCGGACTGTGCCCCACTGACATAACCCCCTGCCGTGACCGTTGGGTGAAAATCCCGTGCAAACCGGGTCGGATATGCAGGGCCAGGATGTGCCGGTACCTGAGTATCCGTTGCCACAGCCTTTATTGTTGTTTTCTGCGGAGTATTCCGAGCGGACAACACCGGATGAATTTGTAAGTATGTAACCAAAAGTATTATCAACTGCGTTGCTTGTATTGGTTGAAAGCGTTGTGCCCATGTACTGGCAATACGTGTTGTCGCAGATATCATACAAGCCTGCATTTATGGGATTGTAAACATAATACATTCCATAACTGCGCACGGCAACGGCGCATGCCTGAAGTGAATTCATTCCGCCTGTTAAATTTCCCCAGCAGGCGTAAATTTCCGCAGGCAGTACATACTTGCAGTATGTTTGGAGCGAATACACCTGCGCGTAAGAGCAGTTAGTGCCTGTGCAATTCTTGCCAACACGAATGTTTAACGGTACAACAAATCCCGTTACAGCCATATTCGGGAACATTGTTTGCGGTGTACAGTCACTGCATTTTTCAGATATAGGTACATACTTTGCTGAAGTATTTAACTGCCCTTTTTTCATTCTGACCGTAAAGATAAAATCAGTGCTTGGAGTAACTTCAAAGCTGTTATACAGCTCACTATTATATGGCTCTTTGCCGAATTTCAAATCGAGCATTGTTCTGGAATCGCAGTTTGCAGGTACATAAACCTGGAAATATCCTTCAGCATCAGTTTGAGTAAGTGGAGAAGATGAATTGTAAAGTGAAACATTGCTCAATGGCTCTCCGGTTGCATCATCCACAACATATCCCAGCAGCAAAGCTGCATCTGGTTTCATAAGTGATTTAATTCTTTGCACATTAAGTTTTGAATTAACTGTTAACGGATCCATAAATATATCATAGCGAATCTCGTTATCACTTATTGTAAAATTTGTTTGTGAGCTTGCGAAACCTGAATGAAATGCTGTAATAAAATAAGAGCCCCGGGCAAGCTCAGTAATATATGAATTAGCTGAATTTTTTTGAATAGAAAATGAGTTTGCGGGATTATTTGCATCAGACACAAGCAGTTTATCAGGTGTAATTGAATAACCTGTTTCACTTGAAAAGAACTTAAGCTCAAGCCTGCCGGCGTATAAAATAGATTGAAATGATAAGGAAATAAGTGCGCTGATAATTAAAGCAGTATGTAATGATCTATTCATTTATCTTTAATTTTATTGATTAAAAATACTCAAT
>JABFSP010000351.1 GCA_013140565.1 Ignavibacteria bacterium | reverse complement strand
GTTAAGGTTAACATATAAACCAATATTTTAATAACTATGAGTAACTACATTAAATATATAGCAGTCTTAGCCATACTAGTTTTTATTGCCGGCTGTACCAAAGAGCGTGACGAAACCAGTAAAACCAGCTTTCAGATACTTGCTGATAAGGAAAAAGAACTTAACGACCGTGAAGCAAGAGTTAAGCTTAAGGAAATTGAGCTTGAAGAGCGCGAAAAGAAACTTGGTATGGTTGAAAATACTACGAATCCAAATATACCAACTGATACGGGTACAGTACCTACACAGAATATGACACAGGTTCAAAAAGATTCCGTGAAGAAAGTTGAAGTTGAGAAGAAGAAAGAAAAGAAAAAAGAGATACAGAAAGAAATAACCAAGAAGTTCGAGAACCCGACATCAACTGTTAAAGATTATTATGAATACATTCAGCGCGGAATAAATGAATCGGGTAATTTTGAAAGCAACATGAAGAAGGCGCATAAGTATTTTCCATCAAGACCCGTTGATAAACTGAAATCAGGTTACCGTAATACAAAACAATTTACAATTGTTGAAGAACCAAAGGTATTGAGCCAGAAGGATGATAAGGCAAGTGTTGTTGCCAAGGTAAAACAGACCCAGGTTGTCAAAAAGGATGGCAAAGATTCAGAAGTAACAAAAACACTGACCGTAACATATAACCTGACAGCAAATAAAAACGGTGAATGGGTAATTACAGGTAATTCAGTAAAAGAAGATTAACTTTCATGATGCAATAAATTTTAAACCCCGCTAATAGCGGGGTTTTTTGTTATGGCTGATTTTCAATTCTTCCAGTTTTTTTATGAGCCACAATGCCTCGGGTATCGGGGAATTTTCTTTTAATGAACTAATCGTTCCTTCTATCACATCCGTTTTCGGCCGATCTTCGTGATATTTCCATAAAATATTGTAATATTCAAGAAAATCATTCGTTTTTGTTCTCAGAATATCTGTCATGTTTTCGTCATTGTTCACGTATTTCCTGAATGAATTTGAAGCTTCTTTCCCAATATCGTAATTCTTGAGCTCATAATGATTCTTGAGGTTTAAGTATTTAATATGGTATTTGTACATATATGTATTGGTCTTAATTCTTGAGGACTCCCTTAACGATAAACCGAAATTTCCTTTCTCAAATTCTATTAAAGAGCTGCACAGGGCTTTTATATTTTTTCTGTGTGAAGGCTGGATAACATCGATATTCCTGCTAAGAAATTCCTCTGCTTCGTTTATTTTGCCTATTTCAAAATAATTGGAAATTATGTTAAGAAAAAGATCACTTCTGAAATAATTCTCACCACTTAATCTGTACAGTCTTTGTTTAATATACATTCTGTAATTATCGTTCAGTTCCATTCTTATCCATTTTTCCTTTAGGGTGCGTTTTTTCCTTACGCAGTAATTAATGAGGTTTATTACAACCATTCTTTTGGTCCCTTCATTGAACTTATCAATGTGTTCGGTAACGTATTTCTTAAATTCATAATAGTACTTTTCATTTTCTGAATGCCTGAAAGCCAGGAATGCGAGGTAGTATGCATTAAGAGCCTTTTTCCCTTTAAAATCATGTTTTAAAATGAATTCAAATAGTCCCGGAATGTTTGCATTTTTCAGGAACTCATTTCCCAGGTCAACATCAATTTTAGTGTTGAAGCGGCTCTTGTTTGAAAGGTTATCCTGGTATGAAAGAAAAAAATCAGAAAGAAAATAGAAAATTATGTATTCTGTTCTTTTGTATATGTTATGCGTAATTTTCTGCTGCAAACCCCTTTCGAGATGAAACATCACGTTTTTCCATTCAGCCAGATGCTTTTCCAGAAAATAGTCGTAATGCAGATTATCTGTATTGTAGTATGTATCATCAAGGTAAGCATTATACTGTTCCATTTTAGGTATGAACAGATTATCCAGTTTCCTGCTGTCCAGTTCTTCAAGCAGCAATTTACTGTAAACAAATTTATTCTTTTCTGCTGCTGAAAGTACCATGAACCTTTCAGTTTCTTTGTACAGATCAGAGAACAATTTTCTCAGTTTTCTGTCATCATACGGCTTTCCCGGGTAAACAGATCTGAAAACAGTTTGTTTGGTGAGTTTAATGTTCTCAAATGAAGGGTAATACTTCTTTAATCCCGAAAAAAGCTTTACCAGGTTCTTATTTGAGTTCAAATAAGGTGATTCAAGAAATTTAGCAAAGTCCGAAATTTCTTTCTTACTGAAGCTTTTCACTATGTCTAATGCTTTACTTTGTATCATTTGGCATTAAAATTTTTTCACAATTTAGCATAACTCGGTTTAAGAAAAACAGCAAAAAATCGAAAATTTTAAATGAATATGAAGGATTGACCTCATTTTCAAGTTTTCACATTTGCAAAAAACGTCCTTTTGAAAAATGCTGTTTCAGGCGTAGATTTGCTGATAAGATAACAGATTTAACAGTGATTCTTTATTGTTTTAGAGCAAAAACAATCAGAGTGTTCCGGAAAATTTTTATCAAAGTTCAAACATTAAAATGGGGATGTTGGAAATATATTTTATTAACCAATGATTAATTAAAAGGAGTAAAAATGAAAAGATTAAAAATTACAGTCACGATCTTATTGATGATCATTTCCATAAAAATTATTTATGCACAGGATAATATTCCGCAGATTCCCTTAACAGGTGATAGTTATGGCTCAGAATCAAATAACGGGGTACTTGGCGGACTGGGAAGTACCGGCAGATATGCCGCGATCGGGCACAACTCCCTTTTGAACCCGGCTATTACCGGCTCAGTTGAAGCATGGATATATCTAACGGCTTATAATGAATCTACTTCATGCATAGTTCAAAAGGGCTCCACATTCTTATTCGGGGTAGGTAGCAATGGAATCAATCATAAGCTTTTTGTAAATGCTAACGGAACAGTATTTTCATCTATTGACCCGGTACCACTAAATAGGTGGGTGCATGTTGCTGTTTCCTGGCTTCAGGGCAGCCCGAATTCACTTGTGACATTTACTATGGATGGCAACCCAAACGGTGCACAATCGCTTGCAACTGTTTGGGCTAACAACACCGATTCCCTCACCATAGGCGGAAGTAAGATATTTTCTTCAGCGTATGTAAACGGATTTGTTGATGAGGTCAGGCTATGGAGCACGACGCGCTCAGCCGGTGAAATTGCCAGAACCAGGTTCATAGGTGTTGGTGATGGACCAGCGGCAAATCAAAGTTCAGCGCTTACTTCAAACGAAGATTACAAATACCTGCTTACTTCATGGACATTTAATATAGGTGGTTTAGCTTACGAAGATATTAATAATCTTGTGGGTGTATACCGTGGCGGCTCTGGCGCGCAGTTCACAAATATACTAGGTCAGCCGGTTCCGTATAATTTAGCTATGTATTTTCCGGGTAATATCAATAGTCACCTTAGAGTGCCTAACAACAGCGCATTTAATCTTACCGGCGGCGGAACGATTGAAGCATGGGTATACTGCAATCCACCGGGAGGATATACAATAATATCCAAAGGTTCCAGTGCCGCAAACACCACTTTCAGGCTCTACATTCAGGGTAACGGACTCTTAAGCCTTCAGCTGGGGAACTCATCTAATTTTGCAGGTATCGTTCCATTTCAAAAATGGTCACATATCGCTGTTGCATGGGCCGGAGCAGGAGGAGGAAATTATGCTGTTAAATTCTATATCAACGGAAAATTTATAAACCAACAGCTGCTTGCAACCTCAATACCAATTACCAATGATCCCCTTAGAATAGGTAATTTGCAATGGGATGCGAACAATAACTTTAATGGCTATATGGATGAACTGAGAATATGGTCAAGAGAAATGACGCAAATTGAAATAAAAGCAAACATGTTCAATTCAACAAGGTCGCAAACTCTTATAGGGCCGCTTGTGGCTTCATGGGATTTTGAAGGAAACCTCAATAACATTACAACTACTGCGGGAATTAACGGAACTTTCAATACCGGCGCTGCAAATACATGCCGCTTCAGCGGTTACCTGAATGAAACTACTACAGGTCCGATATCAGATATATTTGACGGACACCCAACGACAATTAACAGGAAAGAAAATCCTTCAAATCCCTTCCCGGGCGGCTTTTCGTTAAAGGCACCTGATTTGACCATACCGGCAGGCACAACAGTTTATGATACAATTTATATCCCGGGGAATGTGAGCATTAATGATGTTGAGGTCTTCCTTTCTGTGCAGCAGCCAAGTGTCGCGGGAGTTATTGCTAAACTTAAAGCTCCCAACGGACAGGAAAGATCACTTGTAAGCATAAACGGTGGGCAGGGGAACGGGATATTAACATTTTTTAAGGATGGCACAACTCCTTTAAGTACATTTAATGCTCCATGGTCATATCTTGCAGCGCCTTACCAGGCATTTAATTTATTCGGGCTAACTTCACCGCAGGGCAACTGGGTGCTGAGTGTGCAGAATACAGCGGGTCAGCCGGAAGGCAAACTGCTTGGCTGGGGTTTAAGGATAAATAATTCAGTTACAGGAGTACAGCCTGTTTCAGGGAATGTTCCCGAAAAATTCAGCCTTGAACAGAATTATCCTAACCCTTTCAACCCGGTTACTTCAATAAAGTTCTCAGTTCCAAATGAATCTGATGTTAAACTTACTGTATATGATCTGCTGGGCAAAGAAGTGATGCTGCTGGTAAATGAAAAACTTACTGCAGGTAATTACAAAGTTGAACTGGACGGCTCCGGGCTTTCCAGCGGAACATATTTTTACAAATTGGAAACTAGGAATTTCAGTGAAACAAGAAGAATGATCCTTGTTAAATGATGTATTTGGTAAGGCATCATTAAAAATAATTATTAATGCTGTGAATAAGAACGAAGTACGGGAATGCTCTTGGCCGATGTTCTCCGTTGTTAAGAGTGTTCTGAATTGAAGTACCTTTTGCAGGTATTGATAAATATCTGCAAAAGGGAAACAATTGTTTTAATTGTATATCAAAATAAAGAATATGCACGAAAGAAAAATATTATATACACAGGCAGGCATTTGGGTATGTATCATAATTCTGAAGCTCACTCTTTCATTACTGTTTAATTAATACGGCAATGAAATAAAATCGAAGTGAGATCACAAAAAGATGAAAAGAAAGAAAACGGTATTGATAAAGGGAAAGAAAACTCCGGCGATAAAAAGAAAACAGCACTTAAATACTACTTTCCTTTCTCTGTTCCAAATAAAAAGAACTAACGGGCTGCCGATACATCGAGGCTATCTGTTTTTTCATCAACTATGCTGAAAACAGGATTATTATTCTACAGAATCAATTTATCAATTCTTTCACTTTTTCAAGTATCCACACTGATTCAGTGAAATTAGGATCTTTTGAAATTTCATCTTTCATATCCTTAATGTTAATTTTCCCCGGTTTACCGTCATAAATCTTCCAAAGAGAATTATAATAACCAAGGAATTTCAGGCTTTTTTCTTTCTGCAGGTCAGGAATGTTCCTGTTCTCAGTCAAAAAGATCCTGTAGCTATTGGATAATTCTTTTGCTATTTCAAAATTTTTTAGTTCATAATTATTTTTAAGAGTTAAAATTTTAATTTTATCTTTATATAGAAAAGTATTTGATTTGATCATTGATGCATTTCTCAGAGATTCCCCGTAATTCCCGTTTTCAAATTCTATGAGGGCATTGGAAACTGCCAGCATATTTTTCCTGTGGCTTGGCTGAATGTTTTCAATGTTATCTTTCAGGAACCGTACAACTTCTTTGGTTTTGCCTACATCAAAATAATTAGTCAGAATGTTTAGAAAGAGGTCGCTTCTTATATAGTTTTCCCCTGTCATTTTATACAGCTTGTATTTAATGTACAAATTGTAATTCCGGTTCAGTTCAAGCCTGAATTTTTCACTGTCTTGTTTCTTGAGCTTCCTTGTGCAGTAATTTGCAAGAAAGATCACAGTTGCTTTTTGTGAGGCTTCATGGAATTTATCTATGTTTTTAAAAGCAAAATCCCGGAGTTTGTAATAATATTCTTCATTCTCGAAATTCTTTAATGCTAGGTAACCTAAATAGTATATGTAAAGCACATCTTTATTCTCGAAACGGTTCTTCTCAATGTATTCAAAAAACTTCTTATCATCAAAACTTTCTATAAAAGCCTGCGCCAGGTTAATATCACTTGATATATTATATGCAATTTTGTTTGATTGAATATCATTTAAAGATAAGAACAGATCTGATAAGAAAAGAAATATAAGGTACTCTGTTCTTTTGTATATATTCATGGCAATTTTATGCTGCTGTCCTCTTTCGTGGTGGAACGCTATATGCACCCATTCCGTAAGAAATTTATCCAGGAAATATTCATAATGTTTTTCGCCTGAATCAAGATAATTGTTGAGCTCTTCATACCTTGATAAGAATAGGTTATCAAGTTTCCTGGTGTCAAATTCAGATAAAAGCACTTTATCATAAATAGTTTTCGAAGCAAATACATTCTGAATAACTATGAATTTCTCTGCTTCCTTGTATATTTCACTCAAAAGTTTTCTTGTACTCGGATCGCTGTATCGGGCGTTGCCGTAAACCGCTTTGTGCAGATTTTCTTTTGTAAGCTTATCTGAATCAAATGCAGGGTAGTATTTTTTCAGAAATTTATAAAGCTTGAAAAGATTCTTGTTTGAACCTTGGGAAGCAGATTCTACCTGCCTGCCGAATTGCAGAAATTCTTTCCTGCTGAGCGATCTTAATATATCTATAGCTTTACTTTGTATCATCAGTTATTAATACCTTCACAATATCGAAAAGTTCCCATATGCAAAAATAGTGAAAAAAGAGCGGAAAATGAATAAAAGCCGGGGGAAAAGAATAAATTATCTTTCACAAATAAAAAAACTCCTTTTTGAAAATTTTATGTTAAAATGTAGATTTGTTAAGTAATAGATTTTTTTATGAGATACAAAATAACAAATGTATAAATATGAGAACGACTTTTCTTAATGTAATATGCTTTTTTTTATTGCAGCTGATTATTGTTTCACAGTCTAATTCACAATCAACCGATGAATATGGCTCTACATCAGTTAACAGGGTGCTTGCAAATCTTGGCCCTGGAAAATATGCAGCGGCTGAACATAATTTTGTACTTAACCAGAATCTTCAGGGCACAATAGAAGCATGGGTATATTTAACTTCTTACAACATAAATAACTCATGTATTTTTGAAAAAGGTTCATCTTTCTTGTTTGGAGTAGGCACAGCCTTTGTATTTAACAGGCCGATTCTCAGGATAGGGAATACTGTACTCTTTCCGCAGACAGGTGATGCAATGCCTTTAAACAGGTGGGTACACCTTGCCGCATCATGGCAGCAGGTTGGCGGGAACATTACAGCTGCGTTTTATATTGATGGTCTTTTAACAGGTTCGCAAACCCAGGCAGCAAGTCTGACAAGCAATAGTGATTCTGTAACGATCGGGGGAAGCAGGCTGCAGCCTAATTCTTTTGTAAACGGATTTGTTGATGAAGTACGATACTGGAACAGGGCAAGGGCAGGAAGTGAAATAGCAAGAGCCAGGTTCTGCGGAGTTGGAGACGGCCCTGTTGCGAACCAAAACTCTGCGCTGGTATCAGCAGAAGATTATGCGGGTCTTGTTTCTTCATGGACCTTTAACGAAAGTGCCTTTGTTTGCAGTGATAATATCAGTTTAAGGCACGCTTTATTAAGGGGTGGCGCACTTCAGAATATATCCGGTATTCCCGGTCAACCGATTCCGTACAATCTTGCATTATACTTCCCGGGAGGAGCAAGTGACCATATAAGGATTCCGGATAATAACATTTTTGATAGAACTTCTTCCGGTACTATTGATGCCTGGATCAACCCGAATAATGGTACTACTAATTCCACTATAATTTCCAAAGGCGCCGCTGTAGCAGAAATAACATTCAGGCTTTATCTTTCCGGCAATAATCTTAATATGTCTATCGGTGCTTTCAGTATTCAGGGTCCGCAGGTTCCATTTAATACATGGAGCCACGTTGCGGTTACCTGGAGCTTTACCGGGGCAATGTGCACCATGAAATTTTATGTCAATGGTGTATTAACAGGCCCTGCCGTTAATACCATGACCATGGGCATAAACTCAAACCCTGTGTATATAGGCAATTCACAGCTTTCGAATTCTCCGTTTACAGGCTACATGGATGAAATAAGGCTTTGGAACAGAGATCTGACCGGAGACGAAATAAGAACTTTTATGTTCAATTCAGCCAAAACAGGGGCGCTGTTCTTTCAGACTAATCTGCTGGCTTGCTGGAACTTTGAGGGCAATCTTAATAATACAACAAGCATAACAGAAATAAATGCTACGTTTAATATTGGCACAACAAACAGCTGCAGGTTTTCAGGTTATCAGAATGAAAGTATAACAGGACCGATAACGAATTCATTTGTTCCGCATTGTTCGGTCATTAACAGGCGCGATGGTGATAATGCCTTTCCTGTGGGTTACAGCATGCGTGCACCCGGCAAAAATTTAATTTATAATACGAATACTTATGACACAATAATCATACCCGGCAATGTTAATCTTTCTGATATAGAAGTATTTCTTTCTGTTAATCAGCCATATATCAATAATACTTTAATTACATTAACAGCTCCAAATCTTCAGGAAAGAATTTTGTTTAACGGGGCAGGCGGACCCGGTGGCAGCATACTCACTTTTTTAAAAGATGGCAGCCCTGCTTTAAACAGTTTCAACAACCCATGGTCTTATATCGCAGCGCCGCAGCAGCCAATGGGGACATTTGGGAACACAAATGTACAGGGAAGATGGATACTCAAAATATTCAATAATGCCCTTGGTTATACAGGCAAACTGCTCGGCTGGGGATTAAGGATAAATAATTCTGTTTCAGGGATACATACAATTTCAGATGTTATCCCGTCAAAATATAAGCTTCACCAAAATTATCCCAATCCTTTCAATCCTTCAACCAATATAAAGTTTGACTTACCTTTCTCAGAAATTGTCAAAATTTCAGTTTATGATATCACCGGTAAAGAAGTTAGCATTTTAGCTGATAAATATCAGGAAGCCGGCAGCTATGAAATAAATTTTGATGGTTCCATGCTTTCAAGCGGAACATATTTTTATAAGCTTACAGCAGGAAACTTTACGGATATCAGGAAAATGGTTTTGATAAAATAATTTCAAGAAAACTAAAACGGATAAAATAAAAATGAAAAAAATTACAGGCTTTATTGTTCTTTCATTGATCCTTACTGTCAACTTTATGGCGCAACAGGGAAACATAAAAGGCATAGCAAATGAAAACGATTTAAATAATACCGAAATACAAAGTATAACAGGTGAATTGAGTAAAGCCAGGCTGTGTAATAATGCAGAAGGTGAAAAACTATACTTAAGCAAATTGAAATCATTTTATGGTGAAACTAAAACAGAAGGTAAACCGGATGTAGTGGTCATTCCCGGTAATATGACTGGTGATAATACAATACTTCACGGGAACTCTACTTCACAGTTCAATTCTTTCCTTGACGGGCCGAATGTGAAAACTATTGCAACCCAGACCTCAAGCCGCTCAAATACATTATTTGCAGCAACAACAAAATTCTTTGATTCAAATTATGATATCATTCGTGTATTTGCCTCATATGATAACGGTGTAAGCTGGGTCCTGAAAGGATACTCCTATCTTAGTGCCCGGTTTAGAACCGGCGAGCTGGATATAGAACCTATTATTGGCGGCGCAGATACTGTTTTATTCTGTGCTGCAGGATATACTGTTGGAACTCATATTGCTTCTGCTTTTTTCAGCTTTAATTTTTCTACAAGTGCACAGAACTTTAATTTCTGGTACCACTGGGGTTCAGCTTCATCAAATGTAAACGTATATAACCCCAGGATAACAAGCGATAACTCTGTTTATGCCGGAGCATTTGTATATGTAAGCGTTTCAGTTGATTCATTAAGAAGTGACGGTATTAAAAATGTATACCAGCGGTTTGCAATGGTTTTTAACCCGCTTAATAACCTGTTTCAGATAACTTACCGGAATAATCAGAGCTTCTACTGGTACGGTTCAACTCCTAACGGAGCCAATTATTATATCTGGCAGGATTTATGCTTTTACAGATCTCAAAAGGGGACGGATAGGGTCTATACCATATTTAATATTCCCGCTTACAGTTATTTGTATTCAGCCTACAGTGATAATTATGGTCTATCGCCGGCTGGAAATTCAACTTATTCTGACGGCATAAAAATTGATGAGCCGCATGTTGTTTCAAGCGGTGGACTTTCCAACCAAAACATTGCAATTGCTTACAGGGTACTTACCTCCAATTCAAATAACTATGATTTTAAATGTTTGTATTCATCAAACGGTGGTACTTCTTTTGCAAATTTCAACACAACTTATATTGAAGGTTCTAACCAGGTTTCATGTAAATATATTGATGTTCAGGCAATAAAGCTTTCACAGGGCAAATGTAAGTTCACCTACTCAACTTATAATGACCTGAATATATATTATACCGGTAATATTAATAATACTTCTTATGAGCCAACAATCTCATTATTGGCTGATCCGCTTTACCCGGTGAGTTCATACGGGAAATTAAGGGCAGGATATACCGGTAATGCATTTGCAGCCGGATGTATGGTTTTATATAATTCAGAATTTTCGAATCAGACTCTTTGTGTAACTGATTTTTGTATACAAGAGAATATATCTATTGGTGATCCCAAATCCGGTGATGTTCATCTTGAAAATTATCCGAATCCATTTAACCCCACAACAACCATTAAATATTCGGTTCCGGTAGAATCAAAAGTAAAAATTACCGTGTATGATCTTTTGGGTAAAGAAATAAGTGTCTTAGTGAATGAAAATCATAAAGCGGGGAAATATGATATAAACTTTGATGCTTCATCACTTTCAAGCGGTACATATTTCTATAAAATTGAAGCAGGAAGCTTTTCAGATATCAAAAAGATGATTCTTTTAAAATAATTTTTTTTGGGATTTAAAAACATATAATAAAAAAACTAAAAGGAGTAATATTATGATGAAAAATCTGTTGAAATTGTTTTTTATTTTTTTAAGCTTAACACCTGTTTTATTTTCGCAAAACTGGTCGCCTTTGATCAGCGGTACAACTATACTTCTAAATTCAGTTCATTTTGCAAATGATCTTACGGGATGGGCTGTTGGTGATGATAATACTATCAGGTTCACTAATAATGGGGGTATAAGCTGGTCTCCGCAAACTTCACCTTTACCTTCCAACTATGACCTGAATGATGTTTTTTTTGCGACAACACAGGTTGGCTGGATAGCTGCAGATAATAACCGTGTATTGTTCACAAATAATGGCGGTATTACATGGAGCCTGCAATCAACGGGCACGCAGGTAAATACACTTTACTCAATATACTTCATCAACCAGTCAACAGGCTGGGTTGTTGGTGAGGATGGTTATATGAGAAGAACTGTAAATGGCGGAACAAACTGGCTCTCACAGGGCAGCGGGACAGCTAATTCATTATTAGCGGTGAATTTCCCCGGTGGAGCAAGCGGCTGGATTGCAGGTGAATCAGGTAATGTAAGAAGATCAGTTGATTATGGTGTGAACTGGACAGGGCAAACCAGCCAATCGAGTTTAATAAATTCAATAGATTTTGTTGATGATTCCCGCGGATTTATGGTTGGACAAAACGGACTAATCAGGGGAACGGTAAACAGCGGAATTAACTGGAATCCACAGACAAGCGGAGTGATAGTTGAATTAAAGTCCGTCGATTTTATAAATGCATCAACAGGATGGTGTGTAGGTTTAAGCGGTACTATTTTAAAAACCACAAATGCCGGAAGTATATGGCAATCTGATGTTACAGGAATAACTGCAGGGTTATGGGGAGTACACTTTCCCGGAACAACCGTAGGTTATGCAGTAGGAAGCTCCGGGAATATTTATAAATATAATCCAACTACAGGAGTAAATTCATACAGCAGTGAAATACCATCGGAATTTAAGCTTTATAATAATTATCCTAATCCGTTTAATCCTTCTACCAAAATAAAGTTTGATATAGCGAAGAGTTCAAATGTTAGAATTACAATATATGATTCTGCAGGCAAGGAAGTGAGTATTTTAGTCGATAGTGAACTGAATCCGGGAAAGTATGAAGTTGATTTTAATGCTTCATATCTTGCAAGCGGTACATATTATTACAGTATTGAATCAGACAATTTACGTGAAGTGAAGAAAATGGTTCTTTTGAAATAATAATATGTAATCACAGGCGGGGCGGTGTTCTCCTGCCCTGCCATTTTTCTTAAAAATAAAACAGTATAAAAATAGAACAGTATAAAAATGAAATCGATAAGTTATGTCTTAATTTTCTGTACTCTTATATTACTGTTCCTTTTTGTCTCAAATCTGAATAGCCAGACAATTCATGTTTGCGAATCCACAACCGAAACAGGAGAGCCTATTGGAGAGAAATCTTCTATCAAAATGGATTTCACGAAGGAGAATTTTGTTTATATACTGGTTAATTTTTCCTCAGCGTACGGGCAGGATGAGATCAAGTTCAAAAGATTTGTCATGGGGCAGCCAAATCCCGTAATCTCTATGAGTGTTGATCCCGCGGCAACATGGGTGGTATATGAAATGTATATTCCGCAGGCAGGGGAATATATATTTACTGTATTTGATAAAAATGATGTTGAGCAGGGGAAGGGTTATATAACCATAAAAAACAAATGATACCATGATCACTCCGGAAGGCGGTTAACAGTTGTTCTCAAATGTTAAACGCATTCAAAATTGAAGTACCTTTTACAGATATTCTTCTATATCTGTAAAAAGGAAACAATTCTTATTACTTTCTGAAATTACAAATTAAAATAAATACATGGCAGAAAAGAAAATATTATTGGTACAAACAAGTACATGGTTAATTATATTAATAGTCAAACTTTCGCTAACCGTATTGTTTACTTCATGCGGTAATAAAATAAAAGAAGATATAAAGCCCCAAAAAGATGAAAAGAAAGAAAGCAGCAGTGACAAAAAAAATGAAAGCGGCAGAGATCAAAAGAAAGCAGACCTTAAATACTATTTCCCGGTTTCTGTTACTAATGAAAAAAACCCGTCGAAAGCCGATACTTCGAGGCTATCTGTATTTTCATCAACTATGCTAAAGGCAGGTGAGCCGGTTCTTTATTCGTTTGAAAATAGCTCCCATGAAATGATCAGGCTGCTTCAGTTCAAAGGATCCGATCAATGTACAATTATATCATTAAATAAAGATGGTGAGAGAATTTGGCTGAGTACTAAAATACTATCAAGGGCAGCATTTTTAAAGCCCCAGGCTGGGGGGAATTTTGTACCTGCGCTTAACAGTGACGGCTCTATAGATTCATCAAAAAGCATAAATTATGAAGAATATGAAACAGTTGCGAATATCCCGCTTAAACTCGAATTATTATCAAGTATCAAAACAGAGCAAACAATATCTGCATGGGATAACCTGAAATCATGTTTAAAAGGATCCGGTTATTTTGATATGGTATCATATAGCAATGTTCCTCCGGAAAGCAAAAAATCTGTTTACTGGATACTTGAGGCAAGAACAGCGGGGAGCTACCAAATTGTTGAAAGACCAGATGCAAGCGGCGAATTCAGAAAGTGTTGTGATCTATTAATGGAATTGCAGAAGTAAACACTTATCAGCAATAAATGTTCAGCGAAAAAAACAATCAATAAATTCAAAAACAGGTATTATACCCTGCTTTTGAATTTATTGAAACTATTCTCCGGAATGTTTCATAAGTTTTATTCCTTTTTTTTGCACTTCCCGCAGCAAAGACTATTTCAATAATAATTACTTCTCAATATATTCCTTCAAGTTCTTCAAATTTTCTTAACAGCCACTTTTGTTCAGCTGAATTTTTACTCAACAGCTCTCTTTTTATGGATTTGATCTCATCTGAACTTCCCGGGTTAAATTTCAGTAGAAACCTGAAATAACGAACAAAATTTTGCAGTATTTCCCTGTTTGCAGAGGTTAACTTGTCATTTTTTTCAAGTGATTTTCTGTAATTCATTGAAGTTTCAGCAGCAAGGTCGGTCATTTTAAGCTCGTAATAATTTTTAAGTATCAAAACTTTCAGAACATCCTTATAAAGTCCTGTGTTGGACTTTATAAGGGCTGCATTTTTAAGTGACGAAGAAAAATCATTCTTTTCAAAATCAATCAGTGCATTACATAATGCAAGCATATTTTTTCTGTGAAGAGGCATTACTATTTGTATATTATTTTGAAGGAAATCCGCTGCCTCGTTGAGCTTGCCCGTATTAAAGTAGTTATTCAGAATGCTCAGAAACAGGTCAACTCTAAGGTAATTTTCACCCGATATCTTGTATAATACATTATCTATGTATGTTCTGTAATGTCCATTC
>JABFSP010000188.1 GCA_013140565.1 Ignavibacteria bacterium | reverse complement strand
TCTTTACAAATAATAGTTTGTTGTTTTCGGACATATTTTTTCAGCATTTTAATGGAAAAAACAAGGAAAATTACGATATCTTCATACAATTACCTGCTGGAGTTTTCCGCTGTTCCTCCCGTTATCAGATCTGAATTTCTAAGTTTATTACTTAAAAGGAAAAATGCAGCTTCGCAAAAGAATATTATGCTGCTTCGTTTAATTTATGAGATCATAGAAAAAAATAAAATTCATGAGTGGAATCCTCAGGCGGTGTGTAATACACTTGGAGTGTCGCCGGATACATTGAACAGGCATAGATCAAGGCTCCTTAAAAAAATAAAAAAATTTTACACTAGATGGGATGAAAGCGAAAAAGAAGCTGGATTGAAAATAAAATATTCGGGAAATAGATCTGATGCAGAAGAAAGATATTACAGTATTAAATTTGATAAAGCTATTAAATTGATGGATAAAGGGCTCAGGATAGAAGCTAAAAACCTTCTTATTTCAATAGAAAGAAAACTGGTAAATTCGAAAGTAAATAAGAGCTATAAATACCTTACGCTTTTGCACATTTATGAAAGGTTGATAGTTTATTATGCATTAAAAACAGATAAACCAAAGGTTCTATATTTTTATAAACAGCTCAACAAAACGGTCAATGAAACCTTAAAATTAGATCTATCTGATAAAGAAAGAGTCCAGATAGATATTTTGAAAAATTACGGTTGTTATTCCGCAAATCACTTTCAGTTTAATAAAAAAGTAAACCCTGCAAAAGCAAATTATTATCTTAAAAAGATACTTAAAGATGCCCAAAATATAGAGTCTTATGATTATGTATTGCGTGCTTTGTACGGGCTTGCCACCATGGATAAGGACATAAATAATAACAAAAGATCAGAATATTATTCTCAAAAAGGATATCAAATAGCCTTAAAAACAGGGAATGAGCCAGCAAAATATGCTTTTTTATCAATACTATATATTATGAAATTGGAGAACCGGCAGGAAAGTATAAGTATTAAATACGAAGATATTCTGAATTTTTATTTCAAGCTTAAAAGTTCAAACCCGCTTAATACATGGGCATTATACCTGGAAAGTTTTTGCGCCCAGATTTGCATGCTGAAAAATAAACCGGAAACAGCAGAATTTTATAAGGCAAGGATAAACTCTAATATTCTCTCAGGCGGGCATATATATGCAGCATATCTTTTATTTTATATTGAATGGGAAAAGTACATTGCATACATCAAAGATTCGCTTTATATCAATAGTGATAACATTCTGGTTTCCGAAAAAATAGACAAGACTATCCTGCAGAATGCAGATAATGCCTGTTTAAATACCATAAACTACAACAAATCTGTCAAAAACGGAGACTTTATCAGGGATATATATATGCTGCAGCTCTTAGCTGTATATTTCCAGGAAGATAATTTTGATAATGAAAAAGCTGTGCTGATTTGCGGCAAACTAAACAGGTTAATTAATACAAAAAGAAATATAAATCATTTAAGATCATTTGAGATTATAAAGCATTGTGTTAAGATAGTTGAGAATTCTAATACATCAGCGGAAATAGAAAAATATATTTTCCCATTTAAGAAACTAATTGATGAATTTAAAAAGTACCCGAATGAAATTGATTTGATGCTGTATGCTATAATCTCTTCTTTGGCACGGAGAATCAAAAACAAAGAAATTACCGCAATTGTGAAGGATCTCTACCGCTGGCTTGAGGCCAATCACCCCGAAATACTTGCGCCTGCGCTGCGTGAAATTGAAGAGCGCACCAGTAAGGTAAAACTCATCGATGGCTCCAAGCAGAGCGCGGCATAAAAAAAGCGGAGATCTTAACCCCGCTTTTTATCATTTAAGGTGAATCCCGAAATCTCTTTAATATTTACGGAATTGAAAAATATTCAATTTGACTTACATGGCTTGAGTTATTATTATCGCGAATCCTTGCCTGAAAATTACCGCTACCATACTGATCTATCATTTGTTGATTAGTTTTGGCATAACTGCCAGGTGAAGTTAAACTTTCTAAGCCATGTATTACTATGTATGGAGTTCCCATTCCGCCGGAAGTGGCAGCTTCTATACATACACTGCTTGCGCCGTCCATACTGGTAAAATTGAAAGAATACGGTGATGATATACTAAAACCAAAGCTGGCTTTTTTCGCATTGGCGGTATTTGTAAAATAAACTAATGAAATGGCAGTTATCAAAACTGCCGCAAAGAATGTTTTTTTCATTTTTGTCGCTCCTTTTAAAGTTAATTTTTAAGTAAGTTATTTAGTTGTTATTCGAATAACATTAAAAATCATTTAAGCAAAACCATCTTTTTTGTTTCAAGCAGAATATCATCTGCATACAATGAATAAAAATATACTCCTGAAGCTAGACTTTTTGATTCAAAGAATTCCTCATAATTTCCAGGACTCATTTGCAGATCTTCGATAACAGAAACCACAATTTTGCCTGTAACATCCAGAATCTTCAGAGATATATTGCTTTGTTTCGATATTGCGAACTGAATTTTAGTCATTGGATTAAACGGGTTTGGGTAATTCTGTGAAAGAGAAAATTTCTTTGGAATTTCTGAATTAATGGTTGAAATTCCTGTAAGTGGGTTACCTGTTGGATTACACTTATAATAGATTTCAGTATTTCCGTCCCGCCCGTCATACCAGGCAGTATAAACATAAGTACCTGAAACCGATACTGATGCCCCCGCACTACCTCCTGGGTTATTTGTTAATCTTAGGTCCCCTTCCCAACTGTTTCCTTCATTAGTTGATAATTTATAATAAATTTCAGGATTCCCATCTCTATCATCCATCCAGGTAACATGTACGTTTCCGTTCACAGCTATGATTGAAGGATATGATGATAAATTTGGATCATTGGTCAATCGTATATCCGAACCCCATGTGGTGCCTAAATCTGAAGATTTTTTATAATAAATTTCGGGATCTCCGGCATTACGTAAATCAGCCCATACAATATGTATATTTTGATTATTTACAGAAATGCATACATCCCAGGCAAAATGGGGGGCACTATTGACTAACAATACTTCACTTTCCCAATCAGTACCGTTATTAGTAGAACGCTTATAATATATAGCAGCTGGAGCCATTCGGTAATCATACCACGCCAAATGAACAGATTGTCCGACTACAGAGATAGAAGGATAAATTGAATTTCCTTCTGCAATAGTAAGTCTTGTATCAGGTCCCCAACTTAAACCTCCATCAGTTGAATGTTTGTAATATATTTCCCGATTCCCATCTCTGTCATCAACCCATGTAACATGAACATTTTCTTCGGTAACTGTTATTGATGGGCTTATAGAAAATGATTCCAAGAGATCTACTATGCGTGTATCAGTTCCCCAGGTTACTCCGTTATCGGTTGAACGCTTATAATATATTTTCTTATACCCGTCTCTCCAATCCCACCAGACAATATGAATTGTCTGTCCGGATATTGCAATAGACGGATGCTTAGACCATCCGAAACTATTTGTTAGCCTTATATCAGCGGACCAAGTTAAACCGTTATCAGTTGAGCGTTTATAATATATTTCATAGTTGTTGTCGTTATCTATACGATCGTCATCAAATACAATATGAACTGTACTGCCATTTGATGCAATTCCCCAGGCATTATTAAATGCAGTATGTGAAGCAGCTGAATCATTAGTAAGTCGCATATCCGTCTGCCATTGAGCGATTAATAATGTATTGAATAAAAGAATGAAGGGTATGATAAACTTAAGAAAATTGATAATCGGATTTTGATGATTACGCTCCATATAAAGACTCCTTATAGGCTAAATTTTAAAAGTATTGCAATTTATTGTTACTAGTAATATCTTTACAAATCGAAATTAGATACTTTTAGACATATTTTTTTATTAATTTTGGCCAAAAATCAAAAGAAAATTACAATCGCATCCTTCAACAGCCTTTTGGAGTTTTCTGCAATCCCCTATGAAACCCGCATTGCTTATCTGAATAAGCTGCTGGTAAGAAAAAACTCAGCGAATCAAAAAAATATTACGCTGTTAAAGATGCTCTATAGATATGCTGATGAGAATATAATATATAAATGGCAGCCTGATGAGGTATCCCAAAAGCTTGGAGTCACTCCCGCCGCTTTATATAAGCTTAAGTCAAGACTGCTATCAGGGCTCAGGG
This sequence comes from Ignavibacteria bacterium, assembly GCA_013140565.1. Lineage (GTDB taxonomy): Bacteria > Bacteroidota > Ignavibacteria > Tepidaquicellales > OLB5 > OLB5. The sequence goes on along the minus strand of JABFSP010000188.1, from coordinate 10,361 downwards.
CATATTACTGTAAGTGGAATGATTCAGAGCATAAAACCAGCGCAAGGATTAAATACACTGGCTCGCAGTTAAATGGTACTGAGAAAAAAATAAGCATTAAGCTCAGGCTGGCTTTTGAGATGAACGACGCCGGGTTAAGGAAGGAAGCCAAAGATAAGTTCATTAAAATCGAAAAGGTCCTGCTAATATATAAAACTGAAAATAAATTTAAATATCTCAATCTTGCCCATATTTATGAAAGACTGATGATATATTATCACGTAAAAAACGATAAGCTTAAGCTATCAGAAATATTTCCCAAATTACAACAGGCAGCATCAAGCGCGGACAAATTTGGATTATCAGAAGTCGAGCAAACACAGCTCGGCATTTGGGTAAATTACATAAGTTTTATCAAAGACAAGAGAGTGTTTCTAAAAAAATATGACCGGGCCGGAATTATTACCTCCTTGAAAAAAGTTTACCGTGAAGCATTAAGAATAAGATCTTATGATTATGTACTTCGTGCTTTAAATGGCCTTGCATCAACTGAAAATGATTCAGCTAACTATCCGGAAGCAGAAATATATGCCGGAAAAGGATATGAGATATCATGTAAGCTGGGCTATGAAGAAGCAAAGTATTTTTTTGCGTCAATGCTGTATATTACAAGAATTCCTCAAGGCAATAATGATGTTCCAATCGGCAGTAGTGATATATTACAATACTATCATAAACTTAAAAAAGCAAAACCTTTAAATCACTGGGCATTTTACTTAGAAAATTCATGCGGAAAGATATGTATGCTTCTTAATATGAAAGAATCTTCGGACTTTTATAAAGCGAGAGCAAATTCAAACATTCTAATGCAGGGACATCCCTATGCTGCATATATGCTTTTCGAGGCAGCCAGAGATGATTACTATAATTCTTTGTGCTCATCTTTTGTTGTAAAGGACGGATGGGCATACCTCGATAAAATAAATAACGCCTTGCTCGAGAGCTCTGAGAACTCATGCCTGATTACATTGCACTATAATAAAGCTATGAACGATATGGGCTTTATATGGGAGGTTTATCTTCAGCTCCTGATAACGCTGTACTTCCGGGAGGACAGCTTTGACTATGAGCGCGCGCTGCTTACAATAAATAAAATGGACCGGCTTATAAAGAACAAGCGCAAGGTAACGGCGCTCAGCACATACCGCTTGCTGAAGCTTGCGGTCAACATACTTGAGCACTCCGATAACCCCGAAAATATGCTGCTGCGCTATGAGTACAAGTTCAAAAAAGCCGTTGACTTTTTAATTAACAACCCCAAAGAGATAGATATTTTCGATTACGCCGTAATATCCTCGCTGGCGCGCCGGCTTAGGTGCAAAGAAATCACCGCAATTGTGAAGGACCTCTACTACTGGATCGATGATAACCACCCCGAAATACTTGCGCCGGCATTACGCGAAATTGAAGAGCGTACATCAAAAATTAAGCTTATTGATGGCACGAAGCAAAGTGCTGCATAATATTCTTAAGCAGCATTGCCCTGTAACATTGCAATACAGCAAAACCCTGTAACATTACCCTGTAACATTACCTGTAACATTACCTGTAAAATATACCGCTGACCCCGGCTGTAAGATTTATATTTTCCCTGTAAGATTTTTATTTTCCCTGTAAGATTTATATTTTCATTGAATAAAGTATTCATTAATTGTAATTTTGCATTCTGATTTTAAAAAGCTAGCGTAGCTCAGCTGGTAGAGCAGCGCATTCGTAATGCGCAGGCCACCGGTTCGATCCCGGTCGCTAGCTCAGCTAAAGTAAAGATCCCGCTTAAATTGCGGGATTTTTACTTTTTATCAACTTTCAAAACTACCGGTTCATTCTCAAAGACTGAGATCGCGTAAACCCTGTCTTTCGGAGAAGGCTTCATCAGGCTTTTCCTGTTTGGCTCGCCAAACGCGGGCATGATACACTGCTTCTCATCAAAATAGTAACATGGCAGGTTTTCGAGGGGTCTTCCGCTGCCGTTAATGTTTATCCCCGGATTTACATACCCGCTGAAGACATATTCGCAGCCGGTTAATTTTACGTCTTTATCAAGCGGCTTGTGAGTGAAAAGGAATTTATTCCATAAATAATACTTACGGTGAATGCGGATCTCAAAATTGGCGTATATTTCATCGGACATCATATCAGTACTATCCTTAACAAGGTTTACATCGATATTCTGGTGAAGATCTCTCCATATTTTGAAGAGCCGGATGTCATAACTCTCTTTTCGCAGAAAAAGATCGCCCAGGATGAATATTTCCGATACATCAATTGTCTTGATTATTCTATCCAGCAGGACCATGTCTGTTTCAGCCAGCCCGTCAGGGAGAGTTACAGGTGAATTTTTAAAATGTCCAACCTTTCCCAAATGAATATCGGAAACCAGCAGTGTTTTGTGTTTTTCGAAATAGATCGCTTTTAAAGGCAGAAGGGTCAATTCCTCATCCGATACGAATATTTTAAATGAGTTATCTAGAATAAACCATCTCCGTTTATCCCCGCAATTTCATGAATTGAGCTGATGGGTCTTCCTTCGATAAGCTCTGGCGGTTTATCACCCGGCATTATTAAAAATTTGCTGTACTTTAAATTCATCAAATTGACTATATCTTCTAATTTATCAATAATTAACTATATAAAAAAGTTCTAATGCAACACACAATTATTTCATTGATAAGCATTTAATATAGAAGTATTTTTGTAGCCTAAATACATTTATTGGAAAATAAAACAGGAAAATATCTCTTCTGGGCATCGCTGATAATTGTTCAGGCTGTCTGGATATTTAATTCAGATGGTTTCTATTTTATAGATGATTCAAGCCATTTTAACTATAACAGGCATTTTTTCGATTCATTCTCGCAGAGTACCGGCGCCTGGCACAGGATGGGACGCGTTCTGTTATTTGCCCTGCCTGCGCAGTTTGGATTAAAAGGCGTACAGATTGCCTCGGCTTTAATTTTCCTGCTTACAATTCATTTTTCTTACAGGATATTAAAAGAAAAAAATATACCGTACGCTGAATGGATAATCCCGGTTCTGGGCTTTCAGCCGGTGCTGTTCAATATATCATATACTTCACTTGCGGAGCTTCCCGCGGCATTTCTGATAGTACTTTCATTCTATTATTATTTAAAAGATAAGCCAAAACTTGCTTTAATTACTTCTTCACTTATTTTTATTTTCCGTACGGAATATTCTTTTGTATGCGCTATATATTTTCTCATCTATGCATACCGGAAAAATTATAAAGTACTGCTGCTTGCTGCCACCGGTCCCGTTTTATGGTATCTATACACAACTATAATAACCCTAAACCCTACGCAGTTCTTTTATGATATGACCCTGCACTCAAGGCTGCTTAAAATTGATGTTGGCGTTGACTGGTATTATTATCTAGTGCATTCCCCCAAAATTTTCGGATTTTTACAGGCTGCATTTTTTGTTACGGGTGTAATAATACTTTACACGAAAAAAGAACTTAAGGATTACTGGATACTGGTTCTTATTTTCTTCGGTGGGATCGCGGTTCAGACATTACTTGCCTTAAAAGGGCTGAATTTAACATGCAGTATCGGGCAATTGCGCTACGTTGCGGTAGTCGGCCCCGCATTCGGGATCTTAGCTGCAGTCGGTATCGGGTATTTCTATACAAAGCTCAAACAGCCGCTTGGGAATATTCTCCTTAGTACTGTTTTGTTGTTTGTTATGTTTGTACTGGGTCCGTACTCAACCCCCTATCACAATAAATTTGAAATTGAAAAAGTATCTGAAGATATCACTGCTTATGCAAATGATAACTACCCTGATTATAAAATTATCACAAACATGCACCAGGTAGCAAATGCGCTCGATGAATCACAAACCGGCGGCAAGAAGTTCACGCTGCTTTCACAAACAAACTTAAATAATACGCCTAAGGCGCTGATAGTATGGTGCAGCTACCTCGAAGGCTCGCCTTTTGTTGATGATGATGTAACGCTTAAGGAAATCGAGTCAATTGCAGGAATTAAACAGGTAAGGGATTACAAGGATACGGTAAATAATTGCCTCAGCATTCCCGTTTATAGACACCGCAGAGATGGCGATGAATACAGCATATCGAAAGATATAATTGATTACATGATAGCTGACCAGACTACCTGGGAAAATATTGATATAAGGGTATTTTTAAAACCTTAATAATTTTTCCACCCTTTGATATTATATTGTATAATTCTTTTTATAAGGATATTTTTATAAAGATATTTTAATCAGGAATTTACTATAATTATGCCGCACCACGATATACTAAAATCAGCCGAGCATTATATATCAGATCTGTTCAGTGAAAAACTTTCACCGAATATGATATACCACAACTATGCTCATACCATGGATGTTGTAAACAATACGAGTAAGATAGGAAAGAAATCTGGATTAAATGATACAGAGCTTGAAATTGTGACACTTGCAGCATGGTTCCATGATTCCGGTTATACTGCATCATACGAGGGTCACGAAGATGCAGGTAAAGAAATTGCGCAGGCATTCCTGCAGGAGCACAATTTCGACCCCGATAAAACTGCTAAAGTTTTGGGTTGTATTAATTCCACCAAAATGCCTCAGCAGCCTGCGGGTCTTTTGGAGCAGGTCCTTTGTGATGCCGATCTTATTCATTTCGGCAGGGAAGACTTTTTTGATTATTCGGAACTGTTAAAGAATGAATGGGAAACACTTGGCATTAAACAGGTAAGCGAAGCAGAGTGGTACAAACAAAGCGTAGAGCTGTTATCAACTCATAAATTCTTTACTCAGTATGCCCGCAAAAAATTTGAACCCCAGCAGGCAATGAACTTTATAAAAGCCCAGAAATGCTACAAAAAACTATTGCAGCAGGCGGAAGAAGAAGCGGGGAAAAAAGCAAAGCTTGAGTTTGATAAACAAAAACTCGAACTTGAAAAACAAAAGATCCATTCAAGGAAAGATGAAGAAAAACTTGCAGTTGAAAAAGAAAAAATAGCTTTTAAAAAAGAATCAGCCAAAGTTGCTGAGCGCGGCATTGAAACAATGTTCCGCAATACAGTAAGAACACATGTAGAGTTTTCAGCAATGGCTGACAGTAAAGCCAATATAATGATAAGTATCAACACACTTATAATAGGTATTATAGTAACTACCCTGCTCAGGAAACTGGTAGAATATCCATATCTTACAATACCAACTTTCATTATGCTGGCAGTATGCTTAACCTGCATTATATTCGCTGTTTTTGTGACCAGGCCAAATATCACTTCGGGTACGTTCACTAAACTGGATATAGAGCAGAAAAAGACAAACCTATTGTTCTTTGGTAATTTCTTCAATATGCCGTTAACTGACTTTCAGTGGGGTATGGATCAGCTTATGCATGATAAAGATTATTTGTACGGAAGCATGGTAAAAGATTTCTACTTCCTGGGACAGGTATTAGGCAGAAAGTATAAGTATTTGAGGATATGTTATAATATATTCATGTACGGGCTGATAATTGCAGTGGCGGCTTATACTCTGGCGTTTATCTTAAATCCTGAATCACATATAGGGTCTTTTGATTTGCTGAATTGACAGGGTACTCAATCCTGAAAATGCAGTGAAAGCTTTTCCCTTTCCTCCGGTGTTGTAATAACAACTATTCTGCATCCCGTGTTCAGCAAGTAATCTCCTTTTGGACTGTAGGTCCATTTATTATCATCAAGCACAGCAAGTATCAGCGTATCCTGGAACCTATGCATATCCAGTTCTGAAATTTTCGCGCCGGAATATTTTTCTTTCATCAGTATTTCCTCAACCCTCAGGTTCTTATCTTTATCAGCCAGCATCTTATCAAGAAAATTAACCACCGTTGGACGCACCATTTCTGAAGCCATACGCATTCCAGCAATGAAGTTTTCAGTAATAACTGTATCAGCACCCGCCTTTTTCATTTTCTGCTGGTTTGCCGCTTCAAGACATCGTGCTACAACTCTGATATTAGGATTTATATACTTTGAAGTCAGACTTATTACAAGATTCTGGTTATCATCACCGGTTGAAGCGAATATCCCCGCAGCATCTTTAATTCCCGCCCGTTCAAGTACTTCTTCAATATCGGCATCACCTGCTATTGCAATTATTGCAGGGTATTTTTCAGTAATCAGCTGAATTATTTCCTCGTCATTATCCACTACAACACATGGCCTGCCTGTAGTGTATAGTTCATGAATTATCACAGAACCAACCCTGCCGGCTCCGCATACTATGTAATGATCGCTGATCTTCTTAATGTTCTTTTCCATTCTTCTTTTTTTGAATGTTTCCTTTAACTGTCCTTCAACTATTAAAGCAGTAAAGGTGGAAATTATGTAAGTTGCCGTACCTATTCCGGTAAATGCTATCAAAATAGTAAAAAGCCTCCCCCAGTCATTATTAGTCAGATCAATGATCTCACCGTATCCGATAGTAAGGATTGTGATAACAGTCATATAAAAACAATCCAGCACAGAGTACTTTCCGCCGCCAATGAACCAGTATCCGGTAGTCCCCGAAACAAGTACTACAAATAAAAACAAAAAGGGAATCCTGAATTTCCTTAACAATTCCTTTGCCATCTTAACAAATTTAACTAATTGTGATTTTAAATTCAGTGTTATTATAATTTTTATTTAGTTAATTTTGTTATTCTTATGCTAACACTATTTCTCTGCAGACATGCCAAATCGAGCTGGGCAGAGCCCGGCTTAAGCGATAAAGACCGTCCTTTGAATGAACGGGGGAAAAGCGATGCTCCAATTATGGGCAGAATGCTGGAAAGCAGGGAAGAAAGTGTGGATTTGGTTATCTCAAGTCCGGCTAAAAGAGCCTTAAAAACCGCAAAATTGATCTCCGATGAACTAGGATACAATCAAAAAGATATCATTATTGATAATAGGATATATATGGCAGGAATAGCTGATTTTATTGAAGTTTTGAAGGAATGCCGAAATAAAGATAAGACCATTATGTTGTTCAGCCATAATTACGGCATCACTGATTTTGCAAATTACGTTAGCGGCTCCAGTATCGAAAACATCCCGACCTGCGGAATTGTAAAGATAAAATTTGATTTCAGGAACTGGGAGAAAATTAAAAAAGAAAAAGGAAAACTGGAATACTTCATCTATCCAAAAATGTTCAAACATGGAATATAAATTTTTTAACCGCGAATTAAGCTGGCTATCATTCAATCACCGTGTGCTGCAGGAGGCTAAAGATCCTTCAACACCATTATATGACAAGATCAAATTCCTGGCGATATTTTCATCTAACCTGGATGAATTTTTCCGTGTCAGGGTTGCGTCATTAAGATCACTGCTTGATCTTAAGAAAAAGACGCAAAAAGAACTTAAGTTTGATGTTGAAAAGCTTCTTGAAAAACTGCATAAGACAGTTGTTAAGATGCAGGAAGAATACGGTGAAACTTATGTAAATGTCATTAAACCCGAGCTTGAACAGAACAATATCTACCTGATAGACCACACCCAGCTGAATTCCATGCAAAAGGAATTCATCTCTGAACTGTTTAATTCTCAGGTTGTACCGCACATTATGCCTATGATAATTGCGCGTAAAAAGATAACTCCTTTCCTGCGGAACCAAAGGCTATACCTGGCTGTAAAATTATCTTCAAAACAGAATGGGCGGACGGATAAACAGCTTAAGCATAAGAGATATCTTTCTGCGATCGTCGAAATTCCCACCAATCATATTGACCGGTTCATATTACTGCCAAAGATTGGCAACGATAATTACATAATGTTCCTTGATGATATCATCAGGCACTACCTGCCGAATATTTTCTATGGTTACAATGTGCATGAGTCATATGCGGTAAAATTGACCCGTGATGCAGAATTATACATTGAAGATGAATTTTCAGGGAACCTGCTGGATAAAATGAAGAAGAGCCTTGCGAAAAGGTCAAGCGGTGCGCCATCAAGGTTTTTGTATGACAGATCCATGCCCGAAACTTTTCTGAATTTCCTGAAGGAAGCCCTTCTGCTTTCTGATGAAGATCTTTACCCGGGAGGGAAATACCACAATTTCAGTGATTTCTTCACTTTCCCAAACCCAGGTATTAAAGAGCTAAACTACCCTGACATGAAACCGCTTAAATCAAAAGAACTTGATCTTAAGAAAAGTATATTTGAATCAACTACTGAGCACGACCAGTTGCTGTATTTTCCGTACCAGTCTTATGATTATGTTGTAAACGCTATAGAACAGGCTGCAAAAGATCCATTTGTAAAATCTATCAAAATAACTCAATACAGGGTAGCCAAAGATTCCAAAATAGTTAACGCACTCGTTAAGGCGGCACACAGAGGTAAAGATGTTACAGCATTTGTAGAAATTAAAGCCAGATTTGATGAAGAAATAAATATCAAAAGCGCAGAAGAAATGCAGAAGGCAGGTGTTAAAGTATTATATAGTCTGCCGGGCTTGAAGGTTCATGCAAAAATAGCATTGATATCCAGGGAAGAAAATAATGATATCAAAAATTACGCATATCTTTCCACCGGTAATTTCAACGAGAAAACGGCCCGCTTATATACCGACTATGGTTTTTTCACAGCAAATCCGGATATTACAAATGAAGTTGAAAAAGTATTTGAGGCACTTGAAGGCAATGTCAGCGAATTTGAATTCAAACACCTGCTTGTTGCGCATTACGGCATGCGCCAGGGCTTCCAGGCATTAGTTGAAAATGAAATAGCATTTGCCCAAAAAGGTCTGCCGGCAGCAATTACCATTAAGCTAAACAGCCTTGAAGATGAAAGAATGATAAAAAAACTCTACGAGGCAAGCAATGCAGGTGTTAAAGTGAATATGATCGTAAGGGGAATTTGCTGTTTGATTCCGGGAATTAAGGCATTGAGTGAAAATATCCGCGGTATAAGCATTATTGACAGGTTCCTGGAGCATGACAGGGTCTATATTTTCAATAATGGCGGTGATGAAAAAATATACCTATCAAGCGCTGACTGGATGAAACGGAATTTAAGCCGAAGGATAGAAGTTGCATTCCCTGTATACGATAATGACCTGAAAAACATTATTAAGCACATAGTAAACATTAAGCTGAGTGATAATGTTAAAGCAAGAGTGATTGACGAAAAACAAACTAATGTTTACAGAAAAACAGAAAGTACATCAGAACACCGCTCGCAATACGAAATTTATGAGTATATGAAGAGTTTTAAATAAGTATCACTTTGTGATTTCGAATATCACTGTTTCAATTTCTTTGCCTTTCAATTTGTACTTCCCAAGTTCTTCAGTCTTATAATATTGATGGACGTTGAAATATTTTAGCGCGTCTTCTGAGATCAAAAGCTGCATGTTAAGGACTTTTGCCTGACCCTGAATCCTGGAAGCAGTATTCATGACATCACCGTGGAAAACGATTTCTTTCCTTGAATCCCCTACTTCGCCTATAACAACTTCACCATAATGTATACCCGCTTTGAATCCCGGGATCAAACCGAACTCTTTAACATATCTTTGCTGCAGCGAATCGATCTTTTCTTTGATATCAAAATAGCATTTTATGCAGTTCAGGTTCTTTATGCCATTGCTCTTTTTCCAGCTTATAACTACTTCATCTCCAACATACTGGTATATTTCACCTTTTGACCCGATTATCGGGTCATTAATATCAAAAAAGTATCTGTTCATGAATTCATGGTACTTCAATGGTCCGATAGTTTCGGCTATAGTTGTTGACGATTCAAGATCTAAGAACATGAAAAATCTTTCTTCTATCTTAGGCTTATGATATCTGCCGATAATGTAACTCAATAGCACTCCTTTTCCCAGAAGGTCGTTGATCTGAACAAGGAAGTTCATCAGGAAACTGAAGGAAAACGCAAACAGGAATATAAAAGGAAACGTTTTGGTTATAAAATTCCTGAAGTCATCTGTGGATATTGTATCAATTATTCCCCTGCTGTTAAGCGTTGCCTCGTGCACAATCCATACCATTAACACAGAAAAAGAAATTATCGTAATGTATACCATTGATCTTAAGAGCAATACAATAGAAAACCGGAGCTGTTTAAGTTTACCCCTGAAAATAAATGTTTCGAAGTATGCGCTTAGCGAAGTGATCAACACACCCGCAATAAATCCCTTGATCACCCTTTCGAGATCAAACCCAAAAGCAATTCCGGTAAAAAGCGGACCAATGATTCCGCCAAAGATTGTCACCAATAAAATATTTTTTAGTTTTGCAGCGGTATTTACTTTAAATGACATATATTGATTATATACTTGTCTTAATTCTTAAAACC
>JABFSP010000220.1 GCA_013140565.1 Ignavibacteria bacterium | reverse complement strand
ATATTTAATATGGAAATATTTGTATAGATTAGGGTGTACAATTCATCGGATGACTTCAATTCATTGGATGAATGCAAGTCCCGGATGAACGTAAATAGGGATAATTTTGTAAATTAAATTTTAATAATTTTATAACGATTTTTGTCATCAATGAGAATATTTCTTATAATTCTAATACTTGGATCAATTACACAAATGACAAAAGCTAAGATCAATTCAACCGGCAAAAATATTCCGGTTGAATACACTGTTTCAATGCCTGAACCCTCATCACATTTTTTTCACGTAGAAATTGAGTTAAAAAATATTTCGGTATCGCAAAAGAATATTGAGCTCAAAATGCCGGCATGGCGCTCAGGGAGATATTTTATTTTCGATTTTTCAGGCGGAGTGCAGGAATTCACAGCCGTTAATGAAAAGGGTAAATCTCTCAAGTGGGCAATGACCGATAAATCCACCTGGCTGATCGAAAGAAGCGGGAATTCCGTAATCGTAAATTACAAAGTATTCGCAAATGATTTCCTTTCGCGCACACGGGGACTCGATGCCGATCACGCATTCATAAATAATCTGGCAGTATTTATGTTCGCGCCTAAATTTTACAATAAACCCTTAACGCTTAAGGTAATTCCGTATGATAACTGGCATGTAACAACGGGAATGGATAACTACAACAATGAACCCAATACATTCTACGCGCCAAACTATGATTACTTCGCAGATTGCCCGCTTGAAATAGGTACGCAGACTGATTTTAGTTTTGATATAAGAGGCATCAAGCACACCATAAGTTTCCAGGGGGAGGCGAATTACAATAAAGAAAGACTAATTAAAGATTTCACCACTATCATAGAAAAGAACTTTGACTTTTGGGGAAGTGTGCCGTATAAGCATTACACATTTATAGTGCACTGCACGCCGCAAAGCGGCGGAGGTACCGAGCATATTAATTCCACCGTGGTTGGAGTAAAACCGCAGGCATTTGATTCAGAAGCGGGATATGAGTCATTTCTAAGGCTCATTTCACATGAATTTTTCCATACGTGGAATGTTAAACAGCTAAAACCTGCAGGCTTAACGCCGTATGACTGGACAAAGGAAAATTATACATCTGAGCTTTGGATAGCCGAAGGCGGCACAAGCTATTATGACGGACTTATGCTTGTGCGCACCGGACATATGAGCGTGGAGAATTTTTACAAAGAAATAGCAAACGGCGTTAATGATGAACACCGCAGACCCGGCAACAAAATTCAGCCCGTAGCGTACTCAAGCTTTGAGGCATGGGTCAAATTCTGGAAACGCTCTGCGAATTCATATAACTCTGAATCCGATTACTACTCCAAAGGCTCACATGTTTGCATAGTGCTTGATATGGAAATACGCAATTCATCAAACAACGAATACTCGCTCGATGATGTGTTCCGCTACATGTTTAAAAAATTCCCGCTGGATGTAAAGGGCTACACCAACGATGATTTCCGCAAAGCCTGCGAAAAATTCGCAGGGAAATCGCTGAAGCAGTTCTTTGAGGATTATGTTTACGGTGTAAAGCCAATTGAATGGGAAAAGTATCTTGGGTATGCCGGTCTAGTGCTGACGTACAGCGATTCAGTTATTACACCAATAGTAGGTTTAAAGTGCTCAAAAAATGAAAATAAAATTATTATCGAGGAAGTTATCGCGGGTTCATCCGCTGAAAAAGCGGGCTTGCAAAGCGGTGATGAAATAATTGCAGTAGATAACAGCCGCCTGAGCTACGAAGATGCCGAAAAACGCATTAAAGAGCTGAAAATTGGCGATAAAATTACTTTAACGGTTTTCAGGAACAACAGGCTGACTGAAGCAAAGTTAAGCATGGAAGAAATAAAACTTTCGAATTATAAAGTTGAACCCACCCAATCACCGACCGCTTTGCAGAAGAAGATCTATGAGAAGTGGTTGGAGGTAAAATAGAAACAAATTTATGTTCGAAAAATATTCATATCTTATGAGATTTTTTACTAATCCATTAAAATTTGCGGGTATAGCTATTACATTTTTTGTATTGTTAACAAGTAATTGTTTTGGGCAGAGTATAAGTTGGCAGTGGACATATGATGGACCATATGTTGTAGATTATGGATACGAAATTCTTCCTGCACCAAATAACGAATTTTATTTGGCCGGTTATTTATCGAATATAAATGACTATGCTTACGTTTTGAAACTTAACCAGTTTGGAGACACGATATGGAGTAAAACAATATTAGCCGGGAACAATGGCAGAGTTTACAGTGCAACAAATTCATCAGACGGAGGATGCGTCTTTGCTATTGAAATGTCAGATTCTTCACTTCTGGTAAAGTTAGATCCTGATGGTAATGTGATTTGGTCTAAAGGTTCAAATGTATCAGCAACAATATGGGAAATTAAATTAGTTTCAGATGGTGGTTTTATAGCGTGCGGTAATCAAAGCCTTGTCGGCTATGTGGCTAAATATAATTCAACAGGTGATATGGTTTGGCATCGTCAGTACTCAGGAGGTTCAGCGAAAAGTTTTCAATCAGTTCTCGAAAAAACCGGAGAAGGTTATATACTAACAGGTGATATAGATTTACGACCAGTTGTTGATTCTGGTAAAGCGTTGTTGACAAAACTTGACTATACAGGAAATATTATTACTGAAAAGTATTTTGGTGCTGATAAATTATCTATAGGTATTAAAATAACTGAAACTGGAAATGATTTACTTATTGGTGGAAATTGCTTCCTTAATACGAATGATAATAAAATTTTTATATTAAAAATTAACGAAAATCTTGAACTATTACAAACGAAAGTCTTACCGCATAGTGCATCTACAGACGAATTCTTTGATGATTTTGTAGTTGTAAATACTAACAGATATATTATTTGTAACAGGCTTGATACAAACCAGCCTGTTTTTCAAACCCATGCTAAAGTTAGGATACTAGATTCAAATCTTAATATTACCCATCAGTGGTTGTCACCCAGTTATGGTTATTCATCTTTTACTTCGGTAATTCCTTTAATTAACGGAGATCTTATTTTTGGCGGAACTTTTGAGTATGGAACAGTTTGGGTTGAAAGAGGTTTTGACTATTATGCCGCAAGAACAGACAGTAATTTAAACCTGCCGCCATTGCCCCCAATTTCAATAAATTCCAATTCTAATGAAATTCCAATAACTTCAACTATTTATCAAAATTATCCTAATCCATTCAACCCTGTAACTAACATTAAATATGAAATTCCCAAAGATGTAAATGTAAACTTCAAGATATATGATATTCTTGGCAGGGAAGTATTCAGCATGAATGAATACAAAAAAGCCGGCAGTTATGAGGTTCAGTTTGATGGTACGAATTGTGCATCGGGAATGTATTTTTATAAGTTAGAGACAGATGGGTTTAGTGATACGAAGAAGATGGTCTTGATAAAGTAAAACGGCAAAAGTAAAAAAGCAAAAAAAAATTTAAATGTCCGGTAGAATATTGTCGGACATTTTTTATTACGCCACTGTCAAAGCCAGTCCTTCGGCTTTCAGGGCTTTGTTTTTTAACAATTTTACCGATGGGCTTTGCCCATCGCTAGTATCTTGTGCCCTTTCAGGGCTAAGTGATTTTAATCCCCGCTGTTGGTGCCACGACTGCCAGGCAGTTCACCAACATCATAAAATTCACTAATCCAATCTTTCCTTATTACTCCCAGTCCAGTTCAGCAGTCCGGTGCGGACCTGCTCGCTTAACTGCGTCCAGCTAAAGCGGGTTGGATTGTATTCATCGCCAAACAATACATACTGCATTGCAGTATTG
>JABFSP010000210.1 GCA_013140565.1 Ignavibacteria bacterium | reverse complement strand
TAATATCCCTATATGGCATGGAAATCCATATAAAACTAATTACAAAACCTACTTAACTTGCAAAATTAACGATTTTTTTGGTATTAATCAAGGTTTTAGCAATGCCAAAACCAATTCAAATTCCCCTTTCCCGAAGCTTTTCATCCCCCCTTTGCTTTTAAAAAGGCCGAAGGACTGCCCCTGCATGTGGGGAGCAGATTTTGAGGATTAAAGCTTTTGCCTATCGTGAGATTTTTTCCGGGGTTGGAATGACCTCAGACGGGGGTTTGGCTTGTTGAGTCCTTTAAAGCAACCCCCATTTTTAATCCACGAGGGAATCAGATTCGGTTCAATTGTGGATTTTAGAAAATTCAGACTGATCTTCCCCCCTTTACAGAAGAAAAGGGGGGACTGTTTGCTAAAAGCATTTTTTTCTCTCCTCAAATTCTCATCATCATTCTCACGATGAAAGCGATTTTTTTTTTATAGCCCGTAAGGGTGTGGAATCCGCGAAAACAGCTCATTATTGCAGGCGTGAGGTTCTCATTATGAATATTTCCATAGTGAGAATGCTTTCCTGCGTGAGAATCATGTTGAGAATTTCCCCATTTCAGAATATTTTCAGCCATTATTTTCACCCGTTTTCTCAACATGATTCGCATGATGATTATTCTCCTTCCTCCCACTCCGTGGTTGTAAGGCAGGTTTGCGATTATTACCAATTGCCGTTGAAAATTCATCATCACAATTTAACTCTTCATCCTTGGCGGAGTTTTCTTCGTGAGCGGGTGTTGGCTGATAGGCTGGCGTGGGCACATAAGATGGGATATGTTTACTCCGCGTGCGGTCAAGGAACGGGTGCGAAGCGATTATTTTGGCGACATGCTCGCGCGTGGCGCCGGGAGAAAATACACCGACAATATGCATAACCTCATCAAATGAGTAATTGCCACCGGCTGCGCCCGCTGAATTGCGTATCTGTGTAAGCACCTTTGTTGTTGAAGTAAGCTGCCTCAGCTCTAAGGGTGTAATATACCCGCGCCGCACGGCGCTGTTTAACTGATTGCGCAGAAGTACATCTATAGAAAAAGTTACCGCCTCCTCCTTTGACTTTCCGCCCGCCTCAGATGAAGCGGCAATTCCATCCAGGTGGCCTTTGATGACGGAGTTTTTTACATAATGCACTTCGCCACCCGGAAAAGAGAGCTTCTGAATGCCATCAGGATCTTTGGTATCGATGCCCGCAAGGGCGTAAAAGAACTTTGAAGCATTGCCTTCATAGCAGGGCAGGTGGGTGTTCTTTGGAGTAACGCCATCTTTGCCATCAGCCCTTATATAGGTAACATTTGATATCTTCATTCCGTCAACCAGCTTCGGGTCATGTATATGATGAACCACTTTTGGTTTGGGATTCATTATCATCTGAGCTGCATGGCTTATCTTCTGTTTTGCTTTTGCAAGCCGCACCCGTGAATAGTCCCACCCTTTTATGATAGACATTTCAAGCCGTATCTGTTCATCGTTTTTGCGGGCTAACATCATTTCGGTAACCAGCTCAAGCTCCAGATTGGTAATTTTTGTCATACACGGTTTATGATTGCGCTTGCGGTATGTGCCGGGTTTGGGTTTGCCAAGCTCACGGTAGATGGTTGCTTTGCTTAATTTATACTTATCGCAGATCTCATCCAGCAGCTTTTTATGTTCATCCGGCGATGAATTGCCCAACTGGCGAAGTTTGAGGATATCATTGTGAAGTGAAAGGTTAAATTGCTTCATATAGGTATTCTACTAATTAATTAAAGGAATTATTATGCCGTCAGCATACTATATCAAATATAATATATGCTAAACGCATTGTCAAGAGGGAAAATTGAGTAAAATATGAGAATCGTGAAAAGGTGGTTAAATTTTGTTAAATTTTATAGATTTTCAGCAAAATAACGGACTAGTTTTATACTCCACTACGAGGAAAACATGGCAAGCCTGTTATCTTGCAAATATGCGTTGAGACAGAATTCATTATCGCAAAGAAAGTGAATAACATATAGTGAACACTGAAAACATAAAGATAACAGTTTACTGCACAAGACTTTGAAATATTAACTGAGCCCAACGACAGGAGAGAAGTGGTTGAGAGAATCCCGAACAATCGGGACAGGATGCAGGGTTATTTGAAAAGTTATTGGTGAGAACACTAACGATGACGATGATATGAGTTATAATCCAATATTTTAGGTATGGGATAAGGAATTGAGCGGTAAAATTGATTTATTAGTTCTTTTAGAAATAAGTTTTTGCCTAATTTGCCTCAAAGTAGCTAACTCTTCATCCGTAACATTAAAATTTTCTTTTAAAATATGAATATCATTTTTGTTAAGAACTTCTTCTATATTAGTCTTATTCGCAAATTCTAACTTAAAAGTATTAAATCCTTTAGAATTTATTGAAACATAAGGTATAGGTAAATTCTTAAATTCAGACGGTGTAAGTTCCAATACACCACCACCATAGTACCTACCTTTCATTTCAGCAAAAATTAGCGTTAGAGAGTTGTAAAAAGAGTAAATGAAACTATTAATATCATAACATTTATTCATTTTAATAGAATAAGCAGAATCAGTTACATACACATTAGCAGAATTCTTTATAAGTTTTGGGTAAAGATGAGATCTTTTAAAGAAAAAAGCATCTAATGGCTCAACTAAATTTGGTATTATATGCCAATTATCTCTAACAGTCATTTTATACCTTTTATGTATTTTTTTCCTATATGCTTTTTTTAAGTATGCTTGATTATGCTTAGAATGCTTTGATATTATTTTATTATGAAAGTATATAAGATTACTAGGATGACCATCTGCTTTTAAAGAAATAAAATCGTTTTTATCAAATTCAACTTTGCCGTTAACGAAAATTCCTTTTTGAATAATTGGTTTAACGAGGCTTTGAAGCTTATATTTTTCAACGATAGCTTCATTAACTATGAAAAAATCGTTCGCTGCAGTTACGATGCCTGGTTTTGAAATACAGAAATTACACACCAAATTTAGGTTTTTTCTTAATCTGGATATTAATTCTAATTCATCTTGACTCAAAAAATGATGTATCCATTTGTAATTATTGTCACATAACAAGTCATTTTTCTCTAAGGAGTAATTATTAATCTGTAAATCTTCAATTTTATTTATATTAGAGTAAAATATCCCCTTGTTATCAGATTTCATGAAGCCGATAAATATTACCGTGTCTTGTCCTATTGTGTCAAAAAGTAATTCATTAAAAGTATATATTTCTATTCTCTCAAAAGTTTTTTTAAGTAATTCTCTAATTTCTTCTGAGAATTTAACTTGTAACATTTCTGATGGCAGGACAAAAGAAATAATTCCATCATCTTTTAAAAGACTAATGCAACTAACTAAAAAGGAAGGCCAGATATTATTTGTTTGTCCTTTCAAGCCTGCATTTTTTAGAATACTATTGGATTCTGTTATTTGAGAATCCGTTAATCTTTTCTTTGCAATGTAGGGGGGATTACCTATTATAATGTCATATTTATTATTTAGGGTTCGGTATAGTTTTAAATAATCACCTTCTAAAGGATTGTAGTTAATATTTCTATTTGGATTTTTTTCGAAAATGGAATTAATTTTAATTAATTCATCTTTATTTTTTTCTATCACAGTTATACTAAAATCACTAATTGAATGATGTGTGTTTTCGAAAATGCAATTTACAAAAACACCATCGCCGGCACTTGGCTCAAGAATATGCTGAAAATCACGTTTAAATGATAACACTCGGTTGGTAATAAAGCTGGCTAACAGATGAGGAGTGTAATAA
>JABFSP010000020.1 GCA_013140565.1 Ignavibacteria bacterium | reverse complement strand
CTAACCCTCCCTTAGAAACAAGGCTTTCAGCCCAAAGGGGAGGGAATATGATTCATTTATATTTGCGGAGTTACCAGCCTTTTGATTTCTTTAGATTCGTGATGTGCGCCAGATGATGATCGCAATGCCATGCGTATAAATGCATAAGTGATGCAATGGTCATTTGCTGTTTGCTGCCGGGGTGATATAACCTGCGCTCTGTATCACCGGACTTCATGCCCTTAAGCATAACAACCCATCTTTTATGCAGCGCTTCAAGCAAAGGGAGCGATAACTCTGTTGCGCCGGATTTAGCATCAGGCAGCTCAGCCCAATCAGCCTCCTCATACGGGCGAATGGTCGGATTATCCTCAGTAAGCGCAAGTTTGAATCTCGTGTAACTGTTTATGTGGCTGTCAGTTACATGGTGAACCACTTGTCTAATTGTCCACCCGCCTTCGCGATACATGGTATCAAGCTGCTCGTTGTTTAAGCCAGCAACTGCCTGCCTTATTTTTGCCGGAAAAAGCTCAATGGTATTGATGTACCATTTAATATCATCCGGTGTGTAAAGTTCTTTTGGTGCAAATTCGCCAATTGGGTATTTGAGGGATTGAAGTTCTGATTCGGTCATTTTGAAATATGATTAAAAAAATCCCCTTCTTTACTTTCAGTGAAGAAGGAAATATGGTTAAATTTAAGTTTGTTGTTTTTTAAAATTATCCTCCCCCTTTGCAAGGGGGATCGATTCACTAAATATACTTTTAATTTTTTCCATGCGGTAATCAAAAACGTGTTCCAGTTTTTTCTTCAAGGCAAGTTTATGTATCACCGGTTCCAAAATCCAGCCCGGCGGCAGGTATGATACAATATCTTTGACAAATGTGCTGCTGCCTTGTGACACGAAAATATGCTCATGTATCCATACTTTGTAGGGACCCTTAATTTGTGTATCCACAAATCTATATGGCGGCACCCAATCGGTAATTTCTGTTTTCCATTTAAAGGATATACCATTCAACTTAATTTTATAGTCTATTAATGTTCCTTTTTTCATTTCAATTGGCAGGGAGTCGTAATTTTGAAGTTCAGCTCAGGCGGCGTAATGACGTTTAGATTTTCGGCTCTCATGAAGAATTCAAATATTTCTTCAATTTTTTTGTTAACCAAGGTTTCCCTTGAAATTATTCGGAGTTTACGCATTATTTTGGTTATTCATGCTTACCAAGATACTTTCCAGTGCTTTAAGTTCTTTTCTTTTTTTTATTACAAAGATCAGTTCAGAGTGTTTGTATTCATCAAGCCATAGTCTGAATTCCGGTTCATAAACTTTTCTGACAAGGTTCATAGCTTTGAACATTCGGATAGTTTTTTTCCATATCCAGCTTTTTGGAGGGTCATAAGGATTATACCTGAAGGTATATTGTATGTGCCGTTTTACCGCATTCATATAGCTGAACCAGGGGGGATATGCAAGATAAATTATAATTCCGGCGGCTTTTATACGTTCTTTCATTGTTGATTGATATGACCAGCCTTCAACTATCCAATTATCGCTTTTTAAAATTTCATTCAGAATTTTCCTGTGTTCATTTTCATTCAACCTGGCCCAATCTTTACCAAATGATATTTTATCAAGGTGGGTAACCGGTAGATTGAGTTTTTTTCCGAGTTTTTCAGCCAGCGTTGATTTTCCGGTGCCGCCGTTACCAGTGATAATTATCTTCATATCCGCTAATTTCAGAAGAAATGAATTTGTTCAATCAGTTTACCGGCGGAAAATCTCTTAGGGTTCAGAACGTTGGTGTCAATTTCATTTGGTTTACCGCAGATGATACTGGCAAGCAGTTCTCCAATAGCAGGGGAGTGCATTACCCCATGACCCGAGGAACCGTTTGCGTAATAGAAATTATTCAGACTTTCTGCTCTTCCCAGAATTAAATGTTCATCGGGCGATACTTCATAATAGCCTGCCCATGAGGCGGCAGTATCAATACTGCAATTGTTAAGAGCGTGAATTTTTTGTTTGGCAATCGTAAGCACTTTCTCAAGCCACTCTGGCTCAACATTCAAATCGTTATTATTCTCAGGTTCATCGGGAAATAGAAGTATAAGATGCTCATCACGCATTCTGAAATGAAAGCTTGAATCTACCCAAATTGTCATTGGAGTACTTTCGGGCAAAGTGTTCTTCTCTTTTATCCTGCAAACCTGTCGTTTTAATTTTCTAACCGGGAGTGTTTCACCTGCAAGTGCGGCAATTTCTGCAGCCCATGCACCGGCTGCATTCACAACAACATCACCCTTTATTATACCCTGAGATGTATCTATACTCATGATATTACTCGGACTGCGATTTATTCCGATGACCTTTGTATCAAACAGGAAATTCACACCGTTATTTTTTGCAGAATTTAAGTAGCCCTGCAGAATATTCATTGGCTTTATAAAGCCATCACTTTGGCAATATGATCCTCCCATAATGTTTTCTGGGTTTATATGCGGATTTAGTTTTAATATATCATCAGCAGTAACAAGCACCGCATCCCTTAAGCCGCAGCTTTGCTGCAGTGAATTTGCAAGTGTAAGTAATGTCATTTCTTCGCTGTTACCTGCAAGGAAAAGATATCCGTATGGCTGATAGCCCGGATCAATTCCATGCTCATATTTAAAATCAATTAGTTTTTGACGTGAAATAAGTGAGAGCTGAACGTTTATTTTAGAACCGAACTGCGCGCGGTAACCGCCTGTTGCCCTGCACGTACTGCCTTTGCCGGCTTCGGGGCTGCTATCAATAACCAGAATATTTTTAATCCCATTCAGGCTCAAATGATACGCAATGCTTGCGCCAATAACTCCCCCGCCAATAATAATAACATCAGCATACCGGATGTTTTTTGCGGGCATTACAGGTTACTGCTGTATTTTTCCTGTTTAACGTTAAGGGTGAACATATGTTCGGGGTTTTTGTAGCATTTTATTTCCAGTGAATTACCGCTGGGGTCTTTGAAGAACATTGTTGCCTGTTCACCCGGCTGACCCGCGAAGCGGATAGATGGTTCAATAATAAATTCAACTTTTTCATTGTGCAGTTTATCGGCAAGTGCATGAAAATCATTCCAGGGCATTACGCATCCAAAATGGGGAATAGGAACAATAACGTGATCAACAACTCCGCACGGAAAGGATTCCGGTATCTTTTCTGATACATGCATCGATAGCTGGTTACCGCCAAAATTGAAATCAACCCACGAGTCACTGCTTCTGCCTTCGGCGCAGCCGAGGATCTCCCCGTAGAACTTTCTGGTCGAAGGAAGATCTTTTACCAGGAACGAAAAGTGGAATGGATAATCAGGCATTGATGGATTGCTTTATTAAAATAAAAAAATAGGAATAAAAAATTGAGTATAAATCCAAATTGAGGGTTTATCTAATAAAAAAGGGACTTTCTTTTTAATCAGAAAATCCCCGGAAATAAAACCGCAGCTGTTTAGTTGCCTAAAACAGTTACAAGAACGTTAATTACTATACCTACAGCAACGCCAACAAGAGCGAATGTGCATGCTGATTTAGCTGCCTTCGGGTTCTTATCTTTGTTGATAAACCATAAAATAGCGCCTACAAGCGGTATGCAGAAAGAAACGATCTTTAATATCAAACTCAGATCTTCTGTCTGCTGGTTATCTGTTGGTGCAGGTGGTGGTGTTGTTGGTTCCATGATTTGATTCCTCCTTTAGATTACTTAAATATACTGCTTAAAATATTATATTCAAAAACAGAAAACTATGTTATTGCTAATATTAAGTGTCCTATCCATTGACCCAATAAAGCCGCAAGCGCCATGCAGG
>JABFSP010000079.1 GCA_013140565.1 Ignavibacteria bacterium | reverse complement strand
GCTGAAAAGAGACATCAAAGAAAGGTATCCAATAAATGAAAAAACATATTTCAATTATTTATATAGGAATTATCTTTGCATCACTCCTTGTATTGCTGCCAGGTTGTGAATTTATCGGTGATGTATTTAAAGCGGGCATTTGGGTAGGGATAATTATAATTATTGCAGTAATTGCTGTTATTGCATTCATTGTAAAAATGTTTAAGGATTGATGCAATCATGAAAAAGCAAATAACAGCAATTGATAAATACTCTCAAATTAATGTACTGATACTTAATGCATCTCTTAAACATACCGGAAAACTTTCAAATACAGAAGAACTCTCACGACTTGTAGTAAAGAATATGAAAGATAGGAACAAAGGAATAAGCGCTGAATTCATTCGACTTTCCGATCTATATATCCCACCCGGTCTGAAGTTCAGAGAAGACAAGAAAGATAAATGGCCATTAGTTGCAGAAAAAATGATTGCATCTGATATTATCATTTTCGCGACACCCATATGGTGGGGTGCAAGATCCAGCCTGATGCAGAGAATAATTGAACGAATGGATTCATTTGACGAACAATATAAAGAAAAAGGCAGGAGTGTTCTGCTAAACAAAGTGGCCGGAGTAGTAATTACCGGAAGTGAAGACGGAGCACAAGCAACCTTAGGCTCCATACTTTCTGTGTTAACATTTATGAATTTCACCATTCCCCCGGAGTGCTGCGCGTATTGGGTTGGCGAAGTAGGTAAACCATCCAAAACAAACCGCAGGGATAGATTGAAGAACAAAGCATCAAAAATAATGGCTCAAAAAATGGCTCGGAGCCTGATTTATTACGCTAATTTATTGAAAAAATATCCGCTTAATATAAACAACTAATATGACAAAATTGACATATACATCCCCTACCGGCAAATTTTAACTACATTTCGGATGGTTTTTTCCGCAAACTTTTGGCACAGAAATTGAAGTATTACACATAGAATGTAATTTAATTTGTGCAAATTCAGAAACTTGTATTTAAACGATTAAAATTCGTAATTAAGTATCAATTAATGAAAGGTAAAAATCATGAAATTAAATTTTAAACTAACCGCAGCAGCATTAGTTCTGCTTTCTGTTTGTACTTTCAGTCAGCTTAAAGAAAAAGACAACCTGCTGGGAGGTTCTTTGGGATTCTGGGCAAAAGGAAATGTGCCAATGTTTGGTGTAAATTTTGAGTCAAACGTCGTTCAGGCAGGTATTGGTACAGTTGGTATTGGAGGAATATTCAGATATTATACGTTTACGAACAATTATGGTAACGGCGACTCAAGAAAGTATTCTTTCTCATCCCTTGGAGCACAATTTAATTATAATTTCAATCAGATCGGTGATGGAAGTTTTGTTCCTTATTTTGGTTTAGTAGCAGGATACAATTACGTAAATAATACTTACACAGATGTTACAAGAAACGCGGTATATATAACTGATGTTTCTTATTCGAGCGGCGCATGGATATGGGGTCAACTTGGTATGAGGTATTTCTTCAGTCCTAAAGTTGCAGGTACAGTCAGACTTGGACTGGGCAACAACGATTTTAATACCCTTGAGCTTGGTATGGATTTTAAATTATAAAATTGTGATAAAGTCAATTTTAATAATAAAAGTAAAAAGGGGTTATACAATGAAGTATTCAAAAATAAAATTAAGCGCTTTATTTCTGGTAATATTCTTTTTGAGCGGGTTAATATCCTGCACAAAGAAATCAGATGACACAGCAGATAATATGGTGAAAGAAGCTGACCTTGTAAGCATAGATAAAAACGATGTAACAGAAACCGATGAAGACCTTTTAAACGTTGATTACAAAGAATTCTATGATGAGCTTGCTCCGCACGGTGAGTGGATAGAAGTAAAAGATGATGAAATTGGTGTTGACCTAAAGAAAGGTACATCCTCAGGTGAAAGCAAAAGATCAATTTCGTTCAGTGAACTGTTTGGCGTAAAGAACGCACATGCCGATGATGTAAGCCTGGGTGCATTTTTCGTATGGAAGCCTGCACCAAATCTAGCCGTTGGTATTACTGCAGGTGAGCCTCAGGTATATACACCGTATAGCAACGGTCAATGGGTTCATACAAGTAATGGCTGGTACTTCAGGGCGGCATCTGAACCGGAAGAAATAACGCATCATTACGGTAGGTGGGTTTATTCCCCTGCTATGGGCTGGGTTTGGGTACCGGGCAGAGTCTGGGCTCCTGCATGGGTAGACTGGCGTGAACAGGATGACTATATAGCTTGGACACCGATACCGCCAAGCGTTTATATTGTGAATAATGTTATAGTCGCTCCGCCTGTTTATGAGGAAAGATTCATAATTGTTGAAAGAAGATATTTTATAGAGCCTGATGTTTACAGGTATACTTATAAAGAAAATAAGCATAAGATCAAGATAACTGAATGGAGAAGAACTGACGGCATAATGGTAGTGAATAATACTGTTATTAACAGGGGACCTGATATTACTGTGATACAGAGCGTAACAGGAAGAACATTTGAGCCTGTTGTTATCAATCATGTAACAGGAAAAGACAAGATCAAATATTCAGATCGCGAATATGACGTTTACTCGCCTGAATTCAGGAAAGTTAAAACAGATAAAAAAAATAAGGGTCCGGTAAGCAAACCAAAGGAATTCAGCGATTATCACACTGCATCACAAAAAGAGTCAGGTAAAGAAAATAAAAACCAGGGTGATGATCAGAGTGCAAATAACGAAAAGAAAAAAAATAATAAAGATATGAACGATGTAAAAGTGCCTCCTGAAAATCCGGGTATAAACAGGAAGTATATAGATGATAAGGATATGAAAAACGGAAAGAATAATGATGGCAATAAAAACAGGCAGGAAAACAAAGGAGACCGGAAAAACGGAAATGATAAAGGAAAGAAAAATAATGATAATTCAGGTGATGTAAAACAAAAAGATCAGAAAAATAAGGACGGCAAAGGGAACGACAATAAGTCAGGGAAAGATAAAGGTAATAAAAAATACAGGAACGATTCGTATAAAGATAACGGAAATAAAAACAGCAATTCAAATGATAAACAGAATAAACAAAAAAACAAAGACGGCAATTCAAAAGAACAAAATAAAAACGGAAAAAATAAAAAGCAAAAATAATAAGTAAAAAATATCAATAAATCTAAGCTGTAAAAAAATTGATAATTAACGAAAGGAAAAAATGTTTAGATCAAAAATAAAAATACTGTCAATAATAGCTGTCTTCACGATCGGTTCCTGGTTCATTCAGGGCTGCGGTGAAGATTCGGTCACAACCCAGGCCGATAATGTGGATTTCAGCAGTATGAGCACAGGTGACAGCATTGGCGGTGATATTGGCATCCTGGTACTTGATACTGTCAAAATCCTGATAAAGGATATCAAACTTAATGTTGCTAACATTAACCAGGATTCAACTAATTTTAAAGTGGGTCCGTACGTGCTGTATTTGAACATGGCTTCCAGTGTAAACATTGTAAGCACAGCGTATATACCGCCGGGAACCTATGATAAAGTAAAGTTCGAAATTCATAAGCTTGCTGATACCGAAACCCCGCCTGATCCTGATTTCGTGGATGTCAACGGAAGATATTCGGTAGTGGTTAAAGGCAGGTATAACGGGATTTCATTTGTGTTTAAGTCTAATAAATCCGCGCATCAGAAACTGACTTTTCCGGGTAATCTGCAGGTTTCAGCCAGCGGAAAATCGAACATAACATTGCAGGTTAAACCGTATATCTGGTTCATTAAAAACGGTCTGTATCTTGACCCCACTGACCCTGTAAATGAAAGC
>JABFSP010000241.1 GCA_013140565.1 Ignavibacteria bacterium | reverse complement strand
TAATAGTATGTCTTGATTTAGTTTCCCAAACTGGTCCGCTGGGGGCGGATTGGGAAACAGAGTTTAGACATAAAAAAAGCAGAGTATAAACTCTGCTTTTTTAGTTATTGGATATTGATATTTTACTTTAAATCTTTGTTGCCGCTTTTATGTTTTTTACCATGATGCTTCTTGCCTTTGTGCTTCTCTTTCATTTCTTTTTTATGGGTTTCCCATAGTTTTTGCTGGTCAGCATTAAGCACAGAGTTGATCTGAGTTTTGCCTGATTCACGAATTGCTTTCATCTTTTCTTTCCGTGCGGTCTTATCCTGGTCGTTTTTTGATGATTCCCATACGGTTTTCATTTCATTAGCCTGTGAAAGCATTATATCGTATACCTGCTTATGCTGATCTTCGGTAAGCGAAAGTTTCTCTTTCATCTTGTCAGCTCTTTTTTGAGCGCGTTCTTCGGGAGTTTTACGCTGTTTCTTTTCTCCATTATCCTGCTGGCTGTATGTGTTACTTACAGAAAACAATATTGCTGCTAAGAGTATCAATAAGCTTAATAAATTAAACTTGGCAATGCCTCTGTTTAAAATTTGCGGTTTATTCATTTATTTTAAATTTTAATTAATGAAAAAGTGACTTTATATGTCTCTTGAATAATAAGACAAATAAAATCACTAAAAAGTTTAAGCCAAATGCCCGCTATTACAATCATTTACATATGTAACAATGTTAGTCTCTGTAACAGATGGATTTATAAGGACAGTATTTACAATGTTCTATATCTGTTGTCTGGATAAAGGGTGTGTTTTTATCAAATATTTTATTTAGCAGCAATGTTAAATTATCTTCAAATAACTTTTTCTTATCTGCCGATATTGGCTCTTCTTCAAACCAGAAAACACCGCCGGATATTTTTTTAAGCGGGTAGATACCAACTATTAACTTTGAGTTCTTATTTGAATTCAGATATAACGATGCGTAGAAAAGCTGCTGAAAGTTTTCCTTAAGTTTAATATCGGCAAATATCCTGTTAACATGGTCAACATCTGTCACTTTTGAGTTTTGTTTAGCTGAATCAACCGTTCCGGTTTTGTAATCAATAATCCTTGTGATGCCATCTTTCATTTCAACTCTATCTAACCTGCCGTATAAGGTAACTTCTGTAACTTCACCGTTAATATTCAGGCTGACTTTTCTTTCGGCAGCAGTTTCAAGTTCAATTATCTTAAATGGCGTTTCTGATCTATCATTATTCAGAACGCTGCCTAAGAGTTTTTTTATGACGCTTTTATATAACAGATTCTTTCCCTGTTTGATCTTTGCGAATTCTTTGTACTCTGACAATTTTTCACATGCCTTTTTCCACAGGTCATCATAGTTACTGCCTATAGAAGTTATCTTGCTATCGATCATCTCTCGTGTAACTTCCCTGCCAACATCATCTCTATATAGTATATCCATCAACTCGTGAAAAATATTACCAAATGCCGCCGCTGAAAAATACTCTTCAACTTCTTCCTCTTCTTTGAGTCTGGCAGCCTTTTTAAAATAGAACTGCAGCGGGCAGTTTATGTATGTGCTTAGCGTGGTGGCTGAATACTGCTTCTGGTTCTTTAATAGCTCCAGGACCTGCGGAGTTTTTTCAATTGTGATTTCTTTCCTTTTGGGAAGCTCAATATCTACTTCAAGCAAAAGGCTTTGAACTGTAATGTTCTTATTCTTAGGCGCAAGCTCACTTTCAACCTGCATGATAAATCTGCTTTTCTCTCCCGCAGAAATTACTCCCGTTTCAGTATTATATATCAATGTAACATTTTTGGCTTTCTGCAGCAGCCTGTAGAAATAATAAGCATAATCAGCTTCAGTATCTTCACTTACGGGAAGTTTGAAAGCCTTTCTTAAAGCAAAGGGAATAAATGAGCTGCTGCTCATTTCGGCAGGCAGTATGCCTTCATTCACCGAAAGGATGAATACATTATCAAAATCAATGGACCTTGTTTCAAGCATACCCATTATCTGTATGCCTTCAAGCGGTTCACCTGAAAACGGAATTTTCATTCTTTTGGAATTTTCAAGCAGTATATTCCAGAAAGTTTCACTCTCAATTTCGGCGGTGTATTTATCAATAATGTCTTTAATACGGTTCAGCTCAATGGAAGCTTTATTCAGGAATTCGTTTTCGTAAATATTTGAATAACTGCTTTTGCTGATTACTTCAGAAAGTTTTACGATAATTCCATTTAAGTAATTGTATGATTCATTTGCCGTTTGTGCAGAAGTAAATAGAGTATCAACAATATCAATTGATGTTGAAAAAAAGCTATCCAGATATTTTGCCGATGCATAGATGACATTCCTTTTATTTATAGAATTGATCGCAGCGTTTATGACCTCAGGTGCCGTTTCTCTGATATATGGATGAAGCAGTACACCAATTATATCTTTGTGGTAGAATTCAATTGATTTGCCTTCTCCCCTGCTGTTCAGATTCAGGTCCCTCAACAATTCAAACAAACTATAAAGCAATGAGTTTTTGAACGAATACCCCATTGTGATATTAATGGCGTTGATATTCGATGGGATTGAGCGCAAAACCGGCATCAAAAGGCTGTCATCAGGCAATATAATTGCGGTTTTAAGTGAACCATCCTGTTTCAGCTTTTCAAGCTCACTGCCCAGTACCTTAGCCTGTGATACTTCAAGTGGTGAGCCAATCATCCTGATGTTAATTGCGGATTCCGCCAGGGAGTTTTCGATCCAGTTTGGTTCATTTAAACTAAGATTCACAAAATTCTCCCTTAAAAATTTGCCTGATTCCTGCAGTTTATCTTCAATGTAATATTTATCGGCATCCCAGTAAACTTCAGCAATACCCTGCTCAAGCAAATCTTTAATTATGCCTTCTTCGCATTTGTTCAGTTGATTGAATCCTGCAAAAATTATTTTTTTATAACCCGTGGTATATGCTTTTGTTTTAACTTTTTCGAACAATTTTCGGTAAGCCATCCCTTCGTAGCAAATATTTTTGCTAATTAGTCTGGCGCGGAATTGATGGTAAACCTTACCCAATATCTCCCACGTTTTAATGAATTCATCCTGCAGCCCGGTGATATCTTTTTCTGAAAAGCTGTTCCAGAATCTGTAGAACTCATCCAGATCAGCGACGTTATACTCAAAATCCTCTTCAACTTTTTTGTGCTCTTTTAATATCCTGAAAAGATAATCAGCTTCGGCGAGATTTTTATCGATTTCATCAAAATCACGCAGGATAATTTCTCCCCATGGGTAAAATTTATCAAAGGTAACATCTTCGGTATACTCTTTGTAAACCTCATAAAGCTCAAATATCAGTGTCAGGTCATCTGCAATTAATTGGTCAGAGTTTTCCTTAATGAACTCACTTATACCGCAAGTAACCGGAGCCCATACCGGGGATTTAATCCTTTCAGAAAGATACTTCTTGAAATACAGACCTGCCCTGCGTGAAGGAAATACTATCTGCAGCGCGGAAATGTCATTTCCGTGTTTGCCAAGAAGCTCACCTGCTAATTTATCTAAAAAAGGCTTCAATTAATATTTGCCCTTACTATAATAGAGTTCAATTTATTGTTTCAATTTTCAAATCACTTAAATAGAATAAATTCATTTCGATATGTTTAAATCCCATTTTACCGAGGATTTCTCCATACTGTTTTATTTGTTTCATGTGCCCCTCCTTCTTCCCGCCGGTTTTATAGTCAATAATTACCGCCTTCTCATCATTCATCAACACTTTATCGGGTCTATACATGCTTCCATCAGGCAAAATAATATCCCTTTCATTCATTACGTTTTCGGAATCGAACCACTTTTTTACTTTATCAATTGCAAAAATTTCCTGCAATTCATCTGCTAATTCAGCTTTTTGTTCTTCGGTGATTAGTCCAAGTATAATTAATTTCTGCGTGGCTTTTTCAATTTCACCGGCAGTTGAATTTCTTATCAATGATAAGGCCTTATGAATAATTATTCCGCGATTCTTTAACTGTTTAAGCTTAGACTTTTTTTCAGGTACATAATTTTCAAATTCAGGCTTAACGATAATTTTATCAAAAATATTACCTGATACCATCGGACCGATTTTGTAACTATTATACACGCTTTTCTTATCAGCTTTTTTAATCAACCCGTTTAATGTGCCGCTTTCATACAAATAATTTTGAGTATCAAAACTCTCAGCCAGTACCGGTGAATTTGTGAGTGTTTCATAGATCACCTTTCTTGCATTGAAAGATTCTTTACCTTTTTGCGGAACGCCGATGAACAGTTTTTCTTCTGCGCGGGTGAACGCAACATACATCAGGTTCAGGTTATCAAGGTAAGTGAGCGCGGATTCTTCGTTATAATCACCTGCAAAATATGAATCTTTAAGCGCGCTTGATGCTTTTACAAAATATGCAGGTAATGTATCAAAAGGCTGTTTATTTGATGATACCCAAATCATATTCCGGTTGGCGTTCAGACCAAACTCCCAGTTGGCAAATGGAATAAACACCACAGGAGCCTGTAAGCCTTTGGCTTTATGTATTGTCATAACCCTTACTGCATCTTCTTCATCAGGCACAATAATAGTGTTATCCTGTTTATTATCTTCCCACCAGTTAACAAAGCCGAAAACATCGCTGTTATTTTCGCCGGAGTATTTCTTCAGCACATCAAGGAACCGGATAAGATATGTATCAGCGGTATTACCCAGCCCGAAGATCATTACAAGCTCTTCGGCAAGATCGTATAACCCTAGTCCGGATAATTTATTATTAACTTCAGCGCTTGCGGGTGATTCAAAGAAGTCTTTTGGCAGATACTTATTAAACAGTGAAGCATTAATTTCTTTGCTTAAATGATCTGTAAATATTTCATTCAGTTCAATATCTTCATTCTTAATATATATAAGGTAATTATACAAAATCTCTGCACGGGCAATAACATTATTTTGATCAACTATATATTTAAAAATATTTATTAATAATCTTACTTTGGGTGAATTTGTTAAAAGTAACGAGTCACTTGATACAACCTTAAGCCTTGCATCAATAAGTGAATATGCCGCTTCAACTGCATCGGAATTATTCCGCACAAGCACCATAATATCCTTTTGCTTGCAGCCATTCTGCAGCAATTGTTTGATATTTGATATCATTGCAGCAATAGAAAACTCCCGGGAAGTTACATCTGAATCAGGGTCATTTCTGTGGAATTTAATGTTAATATAACCATCATCTGAATCATCCGATGAGAGCTGTTCGGTATCCGCAAATGCTTTAGTAATTACAGCGGATTCTTCTTCAGGGGCTTCACCTGCACAGATTTCAGAAGCTGTTTTAAAAAATGTGTTATTGAATTCCACAATTCTTTTTTTGCTGCGGTAATTTACCTTAAGGGTTTCTTCTTTTATTGATTCTGCAAACCCGGCAAGGTCATTTTTTACTTCTTCAAGCAGCAGCTTCATGTTGCCGTTGCGCCAGCGGTAAATGGATTGTTTTACATCACCAACAATCAGCGATGCGTTATTTTCGCTGAGTGAATTTTCAATCAGCGGGAAAAAATTCCGCCACTGGAATGTTGAGGTATCCTGGAATTCATCAATAAGGAAATTTTTGTAAAAACTGCCTATCTTTTCATATACAAACGGACTGCTATCGCCTGAGATAACATTCAGCAAAATGTTATTTATATCAGATATCAGCAGTACATTATTATCATCGCGGTATTTTTTTAACTTATCTGTCAGGTCTCTAAAAATTCCCGTAATGTATATGGTTTTGATGAGCTGCGAAGCGGTATTATACTTAATGAAATTTTGGTCGTAGTTTTCAACTGCAGAAACAAGCAGGTCATACAGCCCTGCTTCTGCGGCGGGTTTTACTGCGGGTTTTGAGTTTTTTCCGAACCATTTGTTAATATCAATTGATGCATCTCTTGCTCTTTGCCCCGGTTCAAATTTACCTGAAACAATATTATTAATAAGGTAATTCATAAATCCCGCTTTTTTATAAGGGAAGTCATCGATTACAAGGCTGTACTCATCAAGGATCTCCGAAGAACTTTCTGAAATCGTTTTCATCCTGCCTTCAAAATCATTTTTGATGGCAAAGAGTGTGCCGATAAACTCCTTTAGTTTGGTCCTGCCTTCAGGCTTATTTGCGCCTCCCTGCCTGATCATAAACCTTTCAGAAAAAATTTCACGGGCAAGATCTTTTATTTTCAGGTCTATTTTCCAGCCTTTTTCGTCATCTATACTGTAATAAATGAAGTCTTCAAGGAATCCCGTTAATTCACTGTCAATTCCCGCATCATCTAAGAGCTTATCAGTAATTTTTTCGAGTACTGCCTGCTGGTCAAGCTCAATGTTATACCCAAGCTGAAGTTTCAGCTCTCTTGCAAAAGACCGTATTACCTTATGGAAAAAGCTATCAATTGTTGAAACTGAAAAGTAAGAGTATTTATGCAGAATATTTTTAAGAACCAGGGCTGATGAAGTTTCAATGTTTCCCTTTACGCCTTCACTTATCAATTTCTCCTTAAGTTCTGCGGCTTCGCCGCGTGAGAGTTTTGTGAGTGCTTCTATGATGCGCGATTTCATCTCCCCCGCTGATTTATTGGTAAATGTAACCGCAAGCACATTCTTAAATGATTCCGTATCATTTAAAACCAGCTTAAGGTATTCCTTAACCAGGGTATAGGTTTTACCTGAACCTGCCGAGGATCTGTATATGGAAAAATTATTCATTTAATGATGTAAAGATATAAAAATGTAACCTCAGAAACAGGTGATAAACAAAAAAACAGTAATTCCCGTATTAAATGTTTTGATCTGCGTTTTAATTCTTAAGATGTTTACCGAGGAATAACTCCATTTCCCTGTAAAAATCAAATCTATTTTCCTGGTTCTGGAATCCGTGTCCTTCGTTATCTTTTACCATATAGGGAACTTCAATGCCCCGTTTTTTTAGCGCTTCAACCATCTGGTCGGATTCGTTAATGTTCACTCTCGGGTCCATTTTACCCTGCGCAATAAAAAGCGGCGCTTTGATCTTATCAACATGAAATACAGGTGATGATTCTTCCAGTAATTGTTTATCTTTTTCGGGGTGACCCACCATTTCATAAAGCATCTCAAGGTATGGTTTCCAGTAGGCGGGAATTGAATTCATAAATGTAAATAAATTACTTACGCCAACATAATCAACTCCGGCGGCATAAAGCTCAGGGGTATAAACAAGCCCCGCAAGTACTGCGTAACCGCCGTAACTGCCGCCATATATCGCAATTCTTTCCTGGTCAGCAATACCCTGTTCAATAAGCCAGTTCACACCGTCTGTAATATCATCCTGCATAGTTCTGCCCCATTGCCTGAACGAACATTCCCAGAACTTCCTGCCGTAACCAACAGAGCCGCGGAAGTTCATTTGCAGCACAGCATAGCCGCGGTTTACAAGGAACTGTATCTCGGGGTTAAAGCCCCACTGATCCCTTGCCCACGGGCCCCCATGCGGATTTATGACTACCGGCAGATTCTTATGCTCTTTTCCCAATGGCAGGCTCAAATATCCGTTAATTGTAATCCCATCCCTGCTTTTGTATGTAATGGGCTTCATCTCAGCCATTTCGTTCTCATTTATCCACGGACTGACATCTGAAATTTTTGTGAGTTTATCGGTTGTTTTATCGTAAATATAATTTGCCCCAAGTGAGCGGTCGCTGTACGTGCGGACTATAAATATTTCCTCATTATCATCTTTATCCGTAATGAATAATTCATTGTTACCCAATTCTGTTTCAAGCCTCTTAAATATTTTCTTTGTCTCCTCATCCAGAAATACCCTTTCGCGTTTCCATGTATAGAAGCTGACTGCTGTAAGGACTTTTCTTTTCTTGCTGTAACTAAGTGAGCTCACATCAACATCGGGGTGTTCAAAAATAACTTCAAGCTCACGGGCATTTTTAATATCATATTTTATTATTGCGCTTTTATCCCTGCCAATATTACTTGTCGCATACAAATGTTCATTATCAAAAGTGAAAAATACCGGCATTAAGCTCTCTTTAAAATTAGTGGTAATAACAGTTTTCCATGGGTCTTTTTCATATTCACGGAACATCAGACTTGTGTTTACGCCATCAGTTGTAATAGCAGCCCGTATCCTGCCGTTATGATCTGTAACCCACCCGGAAATATTACCGGGGTTTTCGGCTGCTAAATTCATCTCACCGGTCTCAAAATTCATCCTGTAAACATCAAAAACTTCGGGATTACGTTTATTCATTTCTATTAATATCTCAGAATCAAAGTCCTCGAGTTCATCAACAAGATTTGCACGCACCCCTTCAAACGGTGTAAGATCTTTGTTTTCGGCGTTATTAATATTCACAGAATAAAAGTGGAAATTTTCATCGCCTGCATTATCCCTCAAATATATTATAGTATTGTTATTACCCCAGAAGTAAGCATGTATATCCCTTTCAGTAACTTCTGTTATTCTTTTGGTATCTTGACTTCCTATTTCCTGCACAAAGATGTTCAATCTCTCGTTATGAGGAGCAAGAAAGGAGATGAATTTACCGCTGGGTGAAATGAGGTAACTTGTCTTTTCCGGATTTTTGAAAAAATCTTTTAAGGGTATTAATCGGTCGTTTGAAGCTGAATTAAATGAAATTTCCATAAAGTCCTAAGATTTTTGGTCTAAAATTAATAATGTGCAAAATAATGAATTATGAAGTTATTAAGAAGTTAATTTTTAATATATTATAAAGGCGGTATTTAGTATAATTTTCACACAGATTTTTGAGCTTTTTTAAGATAAGTAAATTAAAAAATATCCCAAAATTGTATTTCATAGCATTTATACACAATAATTCTTAATTTCTCAGCTTACACAGCTATAAAAAATTAAGTTTGAATGAAAAAAATATCAGGCCGGGGAAAAGATTCCTTAAAGAACAGTAATTTAATAAAGCTGCTTTCTTTTTTTTCAAAAGCAGAATTAAATGAATTTGACAAATTCGTTCACTCTCCTTTAAATCCAAGAAAGGAAACAGCGGGTTTTTTCGATTGTCTTAAAAAATATTATCCTTTATTTCAAAGCAAGACTTTCAATAAAAATACCGTGTATTCAGAATTATATCCCGGGAAAAAATACATTGATGGAGCGATAAGAAGAAATACAAGTAATTTGCTAAAATTAGCTGAAGATTACATAGCTTTTAAAGAGCTCAGAAATGACCAATTTGGTTACAACAAATATCTGATCGAATTTTATTCAGGAAAAGATACGGGGAATCTTTTCATGAAGAAAATACTGAAAACCGAATCACTGCTGAACGAAAGCCCATTGAGAAACCATACTTATTACCACAGGATAAAACAGTTATATACCCTTAAGGCTTTTCATTATTCAAAGGAGGACGCTACAAGGAGGAAATTTGATAATACTGCTGAAAGACTTGAGCAAACATGGCAGCATGCTGTACTTGAACTCTTTTCTGTATATGGCGCTGCTGTAAATGATATGCTTTATTTTAATAAAAAGTATGATATAGAACTGCTTAAAACCCTGCTTAAGATCTACAGGGAACCCGCATTCAAAAAAACCAGCTCGACTGAAATCCTGTATTACTGCATTATACTTAGTACTGAAGGAAGAAACGATGATACATTTTTTAAATTAAAGGAGCTGCTGGAAAAGAATCATAAAATATTTGATAAAGCTGAATTGTTTGGATTCTATATAAGCCTGCATAATTATATTTATGAAAGAAGCCTCGACCCGAAAAATGAGATCGGGGAAGTAGAGTTTGAAATCGCGGAAAAAATGCTTGAGCTTGGCCTTATTACCGAAAATGGAAAAATGACATCTGAGTGGTTTGTAAATACATTTGTTAAGGCAATTCGCGCTTCAAAGCTTAAGTTTGCAGAAAAATTCATCGAAGAATACAATCAAATGCTGCCGGATACAGAACGGGAAAATGTAGTAAATACCTCTTATGCGGAGCTGGAATTTACAAGGAAAAATTACAGGAAGGCTTTGGGATTTCTGGCAAAAGTAAAATTCAACAATACCTGGGAAAAACTCAGGGTAAACCATATGTATGTTAAGATACATTATGAAATGAATAATCCTGAATTATTCTACTACATAACCGATAGTTTTAAACATTTCCTGAAGAATGAACCTTCACTGAATGAATACATTAAAAAAACCTTCGGAAGTTTTGTGAATCATACTATAAAGGTATTTAAAATCAGATCCGGTGAAGATAAAACACCCAAATTGTACCTGAAAAAAGAGATACTTAATTCGCAAATTTCAGGCAACAAATGGCTGCTGGAAAAACTAAGTGAGCTGCCCGGAAAATAGCTTTATTTGAACTTATTTAAGAACGGATGATACTCACCTTTTATGCCTATAGGGGTTGAAGTCCTTATTTCATATACAGCCTCTATTGAAGGCATCGCTTCATCAATTTTAAAGCCGTTACCGTTTAATATTTCAGTATAACTGTTTGTATGAAGGTCAGTGAATCCTTCTGAAAATTCTATTTCTTCGCCATTCATTGTAATTGAGCGGAATGTCTTATCACCCGCCTTCAGGTCATTTTTATCTATTGAAAGGAACCATTTTACATTTGCGTTTTCAAGCTCAAGCAAGCCGGCAGCCTTATCATTTTTGTAATAATGCAGAACATTTGACTGCGCTTTTCCGAAGATCCATGTGAGCATATCAAAAAAATGGATGCCGATATTAGTAGCTATGCCGCCGGATTTCATCATATCACCTTTCCAGGAATAATGATACCATTTACCGCGCGGTGTAATGTATGTCAAAACGATATCATACTTTTTTTTGCTTTTTGCTGCATCAATTTTTTTCTTTAACTCAATAATTGAAGGATGAAGTCTTAGCTGAAGTATTGTATATACATTCTTGCCTGTTTCTTCTTCAAGAGATCTAAGTGCGTCAACATTCCATGGATTCAGTACAAGGGGCTTTTCGCAAATTGCATTTGCATCGGCACGCAATGCAAACCTTATATGCGCATCGTGCAGATAATTTGGTGAGCATATACTCACATAATGTATACGTTTTTCTTCACCATCCCTGCGAAGCTTCTCGCAGTGCCGGTCAAACCTTTCAAATTCAGTAAAAAAAGATGCTTCCGGGAAATAGGAATCTATAATACCAACGGAATCGTTTGGGTCAAGTATTGCCTGCAGGTTTTGGTTATTATCCCTGATTGCCCTTAAATGTCTTGGCGCAACAAATCCGCCCGCGCCAATTAAAGCAAAATTATTTGTTTTTATATTTTCAGCCATATCTTATTATTTGTAAACACGAAAATAACAAAAATATAGATATAGAAATATGTAAATTTAAGTATAATAGTGCATATTTTTTTGAGCATCACAAATTTTTACTTTAAATTGTTATATTTGTAGAAATATTAAGCACTTGCCCATAGTTAAGAAAACTGAAATTGCGTACATAAAGGGTGTCGGACCAAAGCGCGCTGAAGCATTTGAAAAACTGGGACTGAAATATTCCACTGACCTGCTGACGGTGTACCCTAGGCTATATCTTCCCAATACTACGATCAGAAGTCTGGCTAAATACCATGAACAGAATGTTGTAATTAAAGGGAAGATCATTGATAAATTTAAACCATTTAAGCCTAATCACCCAACGCGTATAGTAATATTTGACGGCACCGCAAGCATTGAATCGCTGATGTGGGGAAATACATTCTACAGGGAAAAACAATTCAAAGTTGGCGATGAGCATATATTCTGGGGAAAGATCTCCTACAACGCTTATGAAAGAGACATCAAGTTTGATATGCGGGATCATAAAAAATTTGAAACAGGTGATGAAGAAATGCTGAAATATCCCCTTATTCCTATCTATATCCTTTCGGAAGAATTAAAAAAAACATGGATCAAACCTTTAGCATTCACAAAGATAATTTTTAACGCTCTGAAGAGCTCCCGAGACAGCATTCAAGAAGTATTAAGTGAACCGGTTAGAATAGCGAACGACCTGCTGGACCATAAAACAGCGGTGCTGAAAATGCATTACCCGCGCTCAATGGAAGATATAGAAGTAACAAGGCAGACTCTGGCATTTGAAGAATTGTTTTACCTGCAGCTTGTTATGGCATTACGGAAAAGGTCAATTGATTCGGCAGAAAAAGGCATTCATTTTGAAAAAATTGGTGATAAATTTGAAAAGCTTTTTAAGGAACATCTTGGATTTGAGCTTACTGGCGCACAGAAAAAAGTGATCAAAGAAATTCTCGCTGATATGCGTTCTAACAAAACAATGAACAGGCTTTTACAGGGTGATGTTGGCAGCGGGAAGACGATTGTTGCGGTTTTCTGCTTTCTTGTAGCGGTTGAAAACGGATACCAGGCGGCGTTTATGTGTCCGACAGAAATTTTAGCAGAACAGCATTACAAAACATTAAAATATTATTTCGATAAGCTTGGGCTATATTCTGTTCTGTTAACGGGCGGGCAGAAAAAAAAGCACCGTGAAACTGTATTGGATGAAATAAAAAGCGGTAAAGCGCAGGTTGTGGTTGGCACGCATGCATTGATACAGGAATCAGTTGATTTTAAGTCGCTCGGTTTCACGGTAATAGATGAACAGCACAAGTTTGGAGTAATGCAGCGTGCTAAATTAAAAGCTAAGGGTAATAACCCGGATGTACTGGTAATGACAGCAACACCGATCCCCAGAACACTTTCGTTAACTGTTTATGGTGACCTTGATGTTTCGGTAATTGATGAACTGCCTAAGAACAGGAAAAATATCAAAACAGCGCTGCGCGGCGAAACCGACAGATTAAAAGTATACAAATTCATCAGGGATGAAATTAAAAAAGGAAGACAGGCCTATATTGTTTATCCTATCATTGAAGAATCCGAAAAACTTGACCTTAAATCAGCGGTTAAGCATTTCGAAATAATCAGCAAAGAAATATTCCCTGATCTCAGAATCGGGCTGGTTCACGGCAGACTGCCATGGTATGAAATAGATGAAACCATTGAAGCATTCAAAGATAAAAAACTGGATGTACTTGTTTCAACAACCGTAATTGAAGTTGGTATTGATATTCCGAATGCAACTATAATGCTGATAGAAGAAGCGCAGCGATTCGGGCTTTCACAGCTTCACCAGCTGCGCGGCAGGGTTGGCAGGGGTGCAGAGCAGTCATATTGCATACTAATGGCAGATAGTACCGGCGAAATTTCAACCGAACGTTTAAAAATTATGACGGAGACCAATGATGGATTCAAAATTTCTGAAACTGATCTTAAACTCCGCGGACCCGGCGAATTTTTCGGTACGCGGCAATCAGGCGCGTTAAAATTTACTGCGGCCGATCTTGTTAAAGATATGCCTTTAATTGAAAAAGCGCGTGATTCTGCATTCAAAGTCGTAAATGAAGACCCTCAGCTAAGGAGTTATGAAAATTCAAACATTCGTGAACATTTCCTGGTAAATTACAGGGAATCAATGGAGCTGATAAAAATTGCATAAAACCTATTAACTAAAACATTACTGCCATGAGTAACAGAATAAAGCCTCTGGTTTTTTTGATAATTTTAGCCTGTGTTTTATGGCTGGAAATGTTTGTACTGAAGTCATTCAACTTCTGGCTGGAAATGACAATTGCAGCTTCGCTGCTTGCAGGCCTTGGGTTATACTTTAACCACCGCAACGGCGAAGCCATAAATTACCGTCTGTATTTTTTTGAATCAAAATACATTTTGATAGGAATAGTTTCCGCGGCCCTGCTTTACCTTGTATTCTATACAGGTGATATCGTATCGAAGCTCATTTTGCCATTTGCCGATAAGCAGGTTGTTGGGGTTTATAATAATAAATCTCTTCTTGACCCTGTAGTTATAGGATTGCTGCTGGTATTCATAATTGGCCCCGCTGAAGAAGTTTTCTGGCGCGGATTTGTACAGGATACACTCGCGGAAAAATTTGGTGATAACAAGGGCTGGATAATTGCCTCACTCATATATGGTGCTGTTCACATTGTCGCATTGAATTTTATGCTGTTTATGGCAGCACTGATCTGCGGTTTGTTCTGGGGATGGATGTTTAAAAGATACCGCTCAGTTTGGCCGGGGCTGATCTCTCATGCATTATGGGATCTGACCATATTTGTATTGCTGCCGGTTAGATAGTAAAGGTACGGAAATAAAAAAAGGGAGTCTATAGACTCCCTTTGAAAATAATATTGTGTGTTTTTTATCTTATAAATTCAACAAGCGCGCTTGCAACAGTGTTTTTCTTGTTATCAAGAAGGAAACATCTGTATAAACCGGGTGAATCTACCCTTAAGTCACTTGATTCAAAATAGATGTATTTCATATCTGATGATACATCAAAATCTACTTTTTTGTAATAATCAAAACTGTAACCGTTGTATTTATCAAACTGGATCGCGCAATCTTTTAAACCTAAAGCGTAATCACATTTTACCATAACTGTAATTGCGCCGGTATAAAACCTGTCACTTATTGAAACTTCGCCGCCAGAACCGTATTTTTCACAGAAGTACATAACCGGTCCGTTCTGGGCTTTAAGTTCGCTGGTTAAACCCATTACAAATAATAAAGCAAAAGCCCCTAAGAACAATTTAAATTTAGTCATTTTGACCCTTTCTAGTATATTTTTAAAAACTGAATAATAATTATACAATTTAAC
>JABFSP010000214.1 GCA_013140565.1 Ignavibacteria bacterium | reverse complement strand
CCTTATAAACTCTTTTTTAAAATTAAAATTGTAGACATTTAAACTTTTATTGATCCAATTGTTTAATCTATCAGGAATAATCTCAGTGACAATCCGAGATGTTCGGGGATAAAGTGTATGTGCCATCCGGTTCAGTATGCCATTTACAGTTAAAGAAATGTTTTTATAGTAAGGGATGTTTTTATTGCTATTCCTTGTATTGATTTCAGGCATTAAGAATGAGGGGACTTTCCGGGGTTGCAAAAATTTCAGATACTGGTAGCCAATTCCTGCATTTCCCATGAACAGGCTTACATCTTCATTGCCTTTTGCTCCTCTGAATCCAAATCCTGAATCATAAATATATCCGGCTTGTTTTCGCTTTAATACTGAATGCAGGCTTTTTTCAGCATAGTCTAAGTATTTTTTATTATTGAAAAATTTAAATGCTTCAATGAATAGTTCTGCATTACCGCTTTTGCCATGACATGCAATAAACCTGATGTATTTTTTTTTACTTTCGATATCTGTTTCAATAGTTTTCCTAAGCGCATTATTAAGCTCTTTTTTATTCCTCTTGTTTCCTGTAAGCCGGTAAGCCAAAAGCCTGGCCATACCGATACCGGCTGCACCATGACACCATGCATTCATATCAGAATACTTTGTAAATGCTTTCAGATTATTTCTTAAAAAGGCCTTTTTTTGTTTCCTCATGTCTTCTTCATTATTCTTAAATAATCTGAGATCACCCCAGTTATTTATTTCATTATCAAAGTAAACAGCTTCATGTAAAAAAGCCTGGTCAGCCAGCCAGTAGTAAGCATCATTATTAAAATAATAACCAAGCTGCAGAAAAACATAGCTAATCCCTGAAACCCCATGTGCAAAGCCGCATAAACCGTCTATATTGTCGGGGGAGTGGTCCCAGTATAAGCCTTTTTTACTCATTTTCAGATTTTTCAGCAAATACTTCAGATAGATATCAATTAATTCAAGCAGAAAATCTTCATTAACATAAGAATGAAGCTTTGTTAAAATGAATATTATTCCGGCGTTACCGCCTATATAATCATGAAACTTTATCGGAGCCTTCATTTCTGCAATCTTCATTGCAACATTAAGGGCAAACTGAAGATATTGTTCTTTTTTTGTGATATCATACATGCGGATTAATGCCAGTATAATTCCTGAGTTGGATGTAATAAAACCGGTGTTATAAATATTGATCATTTCAAGATGATTCATTGACCAGTTCAATCCTTTTTTGGCAGTAATTAAATATTTTTCATTTCTTGTTTGTAGAAAAAGCTCCATGAAGAAAAGTGTTATTCCGGGTACTCCGGAATACAGGGTTACGTTCTCTTTCCATGTTATCTTCATATCATTGTCAACCGTCATGCTTTTCCAGGATATCTCATTTTCAGTTTCATTTGCAGATAACAGCAGTTCATCGCCTATCCGCATTGCTTCCTTAATAAATTCTTCTTTTATCTTATTTGTCATAATGTAATTTCACCATTAATTTTCCCTATAGATCTCTTAATTAAAAAGCTTAAAAACGATTCATCCCTGTTTTTGATACCCAGCCTGTTGTTTATCATGTGAATGTAGCTAAAATAAATATACCACAAGCCATAATCACGGTTTATATTAACATTTATTATATCTTCGCCGGGATATTTTATTTTGTTCAGTTTTTCCAATTCATGTAATTCATCTTTTACTTTTTTCATTTCAATCATCCATGATCTTAGCCAGGTATCTTTAATATTATTTTCATTATCTATTAAACCCAGAAAGGAAAAAATGTACGGCACAATA
The DNA here is from genome assembly GCA_013140565.1 of Ignavibacteria bacterium. GTDB lineage: Bacteria > Bacteroidota > Ignavibacteria > Tepidaquicellales > OLB5 > OLB5. The sequence continues at coordinate 2,047 of JABFSP010000214.1, read as the reverse complement.
TTGCTTTCTTGCTTTTGAAACTCATTCTCGAATACAGAATAAAATTCATTTTTGTTCTTTAAAAAGTCACTTTCTTCTTTGCCGTAATAAAGTCCGGGTATCAGTGTAAACATCTGGTTAGTTAAAAGCGAATAAAAATGCAGCAGATCTGAATTATTTTCAAAAAAAACACGCGCAAAGCTAAGATTCAGCTTTATAGCATATCCCATGGCAGTATCATAATTCCAGCTTTTATGCAGTTTTATTACTTTAAGTGTCGCTTCTGAGGAAGCACAAAACTGACTTTCAGATATATTCATTGCATTAATGCCTCCGTATCTATCTATTTCGGGCATATACTCGATGATTTGAATTGAATTATTTTCATATAATTTGCTAAAGTATTTATTGTAATCTTTATCTTCTCTGTACGAGGGGTATTTCTCAAAATAGGTATGGATATTTTCCACTACAATTTTCTTTAGAGTATTAATCAAATTTTCTTCTGACACATTTAGTCTAAGTCTGATATGAGGCCCGCTTTCCCAGTACCGGATAAAAAAGAATTTGTTTATTTTTTTTCCCTTTTTTAATTTTAAAACCAGGGGAAAGATACACCTGCTCAATAGATCCTCCCAGGGTTCTTCGTAATACAAATGGAATCCAATCCACTTACCGGAACCGTTATTATTATTTTTCATACCATTGTATTACAAATTCACTTACCAAAGGCTTATTCATCACGTTCAATAATTGGTCCGGCCCCGGAAGCATTTCCTTTAATATCAGATCACCTGTAAGTTTTTGAATATTTTTTTCGAATAGCTCAACCAGTAATGGGTTGCTGAAATCAATAAATTGAGGCTTATAATCATCTCTAACAACACCTCTTGAATTTTTAGGATCAGGATTATTGATATTTTTATCTTTGGATAACAAAACCATAAATACTTCTGAAGATATTCCCAGCAGATCTCTCCATTCATTTATCCTTACAAAATATTCAGAAATTTGTTCGCCTGATTTTTTAAAAGGGATATTTTTTTTGCTGATTACCCAGCTTTTTCTCTGAAGGATCAGGTTATTATTAAATACAATCCTGGGTATTACCCTTGCATCTTTGTTCCCGGCGGGCCCATAGCCGTAGATATCGTTGATTGAAGAAATAATAACCCCATAATACAAATTTTTTGATAATGTGAAATTATCCAGAAGCCTGAATAAATTAGACCTGTTATTGGGAATGATAAATCCAAGATCGAACATGTTAATTTCCTTACCCGACTTATCATGAATTAATTTTAATGTTTCATCTGCTTCAGAATACATTACTGATATATCAGTTACCGGGATCTGTTTTTCCTCCTCCAAAGTATTTTGTCCGCCGGGCATCCAGATTTCATAAGGCATTAAAGCATAATGCATATTTGCGTTAAAAACAGTCGCATCAGTATTTTCAAGGAACATTCTTCCGTTTTGCATCTCTTCATTGAATTTACATAGTTCATCCGATACGGACCTATCAAAAATATGAAGGAACCTGCTCACCATCTTACCGTAGCCTGCGGTAATGTAATTCACTATGCCGATATTATTCTTATTTCCTGAAGGATCTTCATTTACGTATAATTGTAAAAATGCTCCGTAAGATGTTTTTGGCACATTTATATTCAGAGATGTATTGTTTTTTTTAGCACTTCTCAGCATTTCAACATCAATTTTAACTTCATCTGACTTTATATTTGTCATTTTCTTAAAAATATCGTGAAGATTTGCCTTAAATGTTTCTGAATCCTGATTATATTTTTCAATTTCGGGAATAGTTTCAGGACCATTCTCAGCGGTTGCCTCAGATGATTCTTTATTTTCATCGCTCTTTAATGTCTTCACACCCTTTTCCATTTCGGGTTTTTTGAAATCTCTGTAATAATCCTCATAAAACATAAGTAAGCTTACGCTGTCATTCTTATTGTATTTTTAAATAAAATAATTTTTCATCTTAATTTTTTCAATTATGTGCGTTTCAAAAGCTTCAATCTCTGAAATAAAAAGCTGTAAAGATTCAACA
>JABFSP010000423.1 GCA_013140565.1 Ignavibacteria bacterium | reverse complement strand
TCCGAGAACAATGCTTTTTACGGGTTTGACCCGTGACGGTGTATTTGAGGTGAAAAACGGAAAAATAACCCGACCTGTAAAGAACTTCAGGTTCAATGAAAGCCCGATGAATATTTTTAAGAATATTATTGAGCTTGGCGCATCTGAAAAGGCTGTGGGAAGTGAAACAGATGATTATCCTATATTCGTACCGGCTATAAAAGCGGCTAATTTTAATTTCTCAAGCTTATCTGATGCGATATAAAATTCAAACATGAATTTAATCCACGCTATCGATAAATTTTCGGCTTACCTTATAAACGAAAAGAATTATTCAAAACATACCCTTATGAATTATATCAAGGACTTAAACGACCTTTACAGCTTTATTGCCAAGAGTCTTGAAGATACAACACCCAAAATTGAACTGAAATACATTGATGAAGCTACTTTAAAGAGCTTTATCGCGGCTTTTGTGCTTAATAAAGAACTTAAGTATTCAAAGCGAACCATTTCACGGAAGATCTCTACCCTCAAATCATTCTATAAATTTCTCAATCGCAAAAAACTATATGCGGAAAATCCTTCGCGCAATTTGGTATTCCCAAAGCTCGGCAGGAACCTGCCTACGGTAATTGAGGAAACCTCATTAACGGAGCTGCTGAATTCCAATACTTTTGGCAAGGATATATGGGGTGAGCGTGACAGGGCGATAATTGAGCTGTTATACAGCTCAGGCATCCGTTTAAATGAGCTGATTGAGCTGACCATTGATAAAATTGACATCGATAACTTCACGATCCGCGTAAAAGGAAAAGGGCGGAAAGAGCGTATCATTCCCGTTGGCAAGGTTGCTGTTGGCGCTATTTCGTCATACCTCGAAAAGCGGGAAGTTTATTTTGCTGAAAAGGGAGTTGAGTATAATAACGGTGTGATTTTTAATGCCAAGAACGGTAAGAAGCTTTACCCTGCATTAATGAATCGTATCACAACTAAATACATTTCAAAAATATCTGAGCTTAAGAAGAAGTCACCCCACGTATTGCGGCACTCATTCGCAACTCATCTGCTCGATCACGGCGCTGATATAAGGGCTGTAAAAGACCTGCTTGGTCACTCCAGCCTGAGCACAACACAGGTTTATACACACGTGTCAGTTGATAGACTCAAGAAAGTTTACCAGAAGTCACATCCGAAGGGGTAAACTTGTATGAACAAGCATATAAAATATGATCGAATAGAAATTTCTGAAAGTAAATTAGTAGGTTATTTGCTGAATAAGAATCATAGTGTTGGAGTTCACAAGGCTATATATTTCGAGAGTTTGGGCTATAATTCAGAAAATTGGCAAATCCTAAGAGATGCCTTATTTGAACATGTTGAAACAGCGGAAAATATTGATTTTGTTGAAAACCAATTTGGCATGAAAGTTGTTATAATCAATAATCTCAATGGTCAAAACAATAGAGTTGCAAAAATTAAATCAATTTGGTTCATTGAAAATAATGAAAATATTCTTAAATTTGTAACAGCATATCCTGAAAAGTAATGATAAAAGAACTAGACAGAGTAATATTGACTCGCGACATACCTGAAAATAATCTTAAAAAAGGTGATTTGGGTATCGTAGTTATGATCCACTCCAATACAAATGGATTTGAAGTTGAGTTTTCTACATTGGACGGGGATACGATCACAGTAGTTACGTTGAATTCTGAAGATGTACGTGAGATCAGGAAACACGAAATTGCTCATGCCAGAGTAATTTGATTTGTCATCCATACAGGTTCCTTTACTCATACATTTCATTAATCCCCATTTATTGTTAAATTTGTAAAATTCGTTAAATTATTATTGGAGATACCCGTGTACACGGGTAAAGTTTGTGGAATATGGCAAAAATTCAATTAAAAGAGATATGTCACGGCCGCTCAGGCGATAAAGGTGACGCTGCAAATGTGGGATTGATCGCATTTAAAAAGGAAGATTACGCGGTAATCAAAGAAAAAGTCACAGCTGATGCCGTAAAAAAGTACTTTGAGGGCATTTGCGAAGGCAAGGTTGAGCGTTATGAGCTGCCAAACATATATGCGCTGAATTTCATTCTGCATAATACATTAGGCGGGGGCGGAACGGTTTCCCTGAAAAATGATGCACAGGGGAAGACACTTGCTTCGGCATTGCTGATGATGGAGATCGAAATACCCTGACCGCAGGGCCTTGCCTTAAAACCGCGAAGCGGGAGGAAGGAAGGGTCTCTTTCGGTTAGCAAGAACTCAATAAACGATACTTAACAAGTATTAAATAAAGACAGTTAGCAATTTTTTATTAAACCAAATTACAGAATTGAATCGGAGGTATTAGACCCTTCGCTTCGCTCAGGGATAAACATGTTCGACTACAGTAAATCAGAGTTAAAGAAGCTTAAGACAAGGGTTGATAACCTAAGGAGGTTCCTTTGAAATAGATGAGAAGGCAGCTATTGTCTCATCATTGCAGGAAAAGTCCCAGGTATCAAACTTTTGGGATGATAACAACGAAGCGCAGAAAGTACTGCAGGAAATTACCCGCCACAATGAATGGATCGACTTATGGAAGAACCTTGAAAATAAATTCAACGATCTTGAATCAATTATCACAATGGCAGAAGAAGAATCCGATATAACCCTTGAGGAAGTAATAGAAAAAGATATTGAGAAGCTCACTGTTGAAATTGAGAACGTTGAGTTCAAAAATATGCTTCGCGATGAAGATGATAAACGCGACGCTATATTGAACATCAATTCCGGTGCCGGAGGCACAGAAGCACAGGATTGGGCGCAAATGCTAATGCGAATGTACTTAAGATACTGCGAAAAGCAGGGCTTTAAAGCTGAAATTGTCGATCTGCTTGAAGGTGACGGAGCAGGAATCAAAAGTGCGACAATTGAAGTCCACGGTCAATATGCCTATGGTTACCTGAAAGCCGAAAACGGCGTTCACAGACTTGTAAGGATCTCACCATTTGATTCAAATAAAAAGCGTCATACGTCATTTGCCGCAGTATTTGTTTATCCGGTTGTTGATGATAACATAGAAATCGAGATAAATCCCGCTGAAATTAGGGTTGATACTTTCAGAAGCGGCGGCGCAGGCGGACAGAACGTGAATAAGGTTGAAACTGCCATCAGGATAACCCATATTCCCACAAACATTGTTGTTCAGTGCCAGAATGAGCGCTCACAGCACCAGAACCGCGCAAATGCGATGAAAATGCTGAAATCAAAACTCTACCAGCTTGAAAAGGAAAAAGAACAGGCTAAACAGGATAAGATCGAAGGCTCAAAGAAAAAAATCGAGTGGGGAAGTCAGATACGTTCATATGTGTTTCACCCATACAATATGGTGAAAGACCACCGGACCGACCATGAAACAAGTAACACGCAGGGAGTGATGGATGGCAATATCCAGGAGTTTATAAAAAGCTATTTAATGGAATTTTAAATAAACAACTTAGGCTATAATTGGCAAACTTTTTTTTAGCAAAAAGATTTTTAAGGTCTAAAAAGGAATCGAGCTTCATTTCCTTTATTACAACTATATCAGTTGCGGGAATCGCCATAGGCGTAGCAGCATTGATTATCGCAGTATCTGTGTTAGGCGGCTTTGAGAGAGAAATTACCGAAAAAACCATTTCCCTTTCATCACACATTCAGGTAACATCATTCAAAAAAGAGGGGATTGCTGACTATAACGCAGTAATAGCGCAGCTTAATGATACTTCCAACAATTTGTTCGTAAAGGAAGCTCACCCGTTTTTACAGCGTGAAGCGGTAATAAAGTTTAAAGACCGCACAGAAGGTATAATTGTAAAAGGAGTCAGGAATGAAGACAGT